>DYRX01000075.1 GCA_020718525.1 Victivallis vadensis | reverse complement strand
CGGCGAGCGCCGCCGCTGTTTCCGAAGAAGAGTTGCCGCCCTCCTCGCCGCATGAGCCGCCATAAGCGACATCAATGCTCTCTAGATCAGGATGTCCGTCGTAGCGATCTGCAAATGCGCGCACAAAGTCACCGAAATGCCTGGCGTAGAGCGGATCGTTGTGGTCAGGCTCCAGGAGACGGCAGGGCTGACCTGCAGAATTTTTCAGAGATGCTGCGCCAGTCTGCCAGTACCAAGGCGGCATGTTGACGAATTCGTCTGAATTCAGGGATTTTCCGCGTGCCGCAGGCATTGAGCTTGTCATGGTATAGGGTTGGAAGCGCAGTTGTGCTGTCTGACCTGCCTTGCGAGCCGCCGCCAAAGCATTGTCCACAAGCTCCCAATTGTATTTTCCCTTCTCAGGTTCCAGCCAAGCCCAGGGCCAGCGGCAGTAGGCAACTGTACTGCGCGGGATATATGCGATATTGTCTTTGATCCTGCCCTGTTTCGGAAATCTGACAGGTCCATGAGTGTCTGATGAGACCAGTGTAGGATAGACGGGGTCTCCCTGGAAGCGCTGGAAAGTGGCAGTGCCGCGATGAGGATTAGGGAGATAGTCGTCGGACTCTTCAGGGCGCACACGCTGTCTTGTCTCGTTTATCCCGAATGCGTCGC
The DNA here is from genome assembly GCA_020718525.1 of Victivallis vadensis. GTDB lineage: Bacteria > Verrucomicrobiota > Lentisphaeria > Victivallales > GWF2-50-93 > DYRX01. Next base: position 13,484 of record DYRX01000075.1, on the reverse strand, counting down.
GCCAGCGGAGAATCGCCTTGCGCTTGCACGGTTTTTTTACTGCATAGTCCCTGGAAACACGCAGAAAATTTGCAAACTGGGAAATTCCAATGTCTTTTTCGAGAAGCTTCCGCCACGCTTTTGCCGAAGGCTTAGCCGGTCTCATAAAGGTGAACGCAGGCAATTCTTTCAGCAGTTCCATCGCTCGGCGGCCAGAATCCCCACAGGACAATGTCTTCTCCCAGTATCTGCGGGTCCTCATTCCTTCGGGAAGATCCTCAACAGATTCCGGCAGAAGCCTGATCACCTGCATGATACAGTCAATCACCTGCTTTGAGCTTGCCTTCACCGACTTTCTATCAGCAGACATTTTGCCTCTCCTCAGCTTTTCTCCTACGAGATTCGGATAGCACCTTGCAGCTGGCTCATTAAGCCAGGATTGCGAAATTCGCAGAAATTCGCAGAATTCATGGAATGGCTACGCGGTGAAGTAAAATATCTGCAAATTTCCCATTGTCAAAGGATCGCTTGCGAGTTCCTGCCCTTTGATAAGAAAAATGATTTTTAAAAGCGGCATTGACATTCCTGGACATTGGCTGTATTGTGGGGGCTCATGAGAAGAAATGTCATCAATGTCATCGTTTTTTTCTTTGGAGGAAAATGAAGCTTACAGTTAAAGATGCCTCGCATTTGCTGAATGTTTCGGAGAAGACCATTTACCGCTGGATTGCCGGCGCTCTTATTCCGCATCAGAAGATAAATGAGCAGTTCAGGTTCAACCGCGCCGAGCTTTTAGAGTGGGCGACAGCGAAGAAGATACAGGTTTCTCCGGAGATATTTTCAGAGGATTCATCGAGTTCCGACAAGGTTCCGGATCTTTTGGAGGCGCTTAGGAGCGGTGGCATAGTTTACCGGATTTCAGGGCGGGACAAATCTTCCGTCCTGCGTTCTGTTGTTGACGCGATGAATTTGCCGGAGGAGGTTGACAGGGACTTTCTCTTCCAGGTTCTGCTTGCCCGCGAGGCTCTTGCTTCGACTGGAATAGGCGACGGGATTGCTATTCCCCATGTGAGGAATCCGATTGTCCTACATATCAACAGACCGAGTATAACGCTGGCGTTTCTCGACGAGCCGATTGATTTTGGAGCTATTGATGGTAAACCGGTTTCGACTCTCTTCACTATGGTGAGTCCGACTGTGCGCGCTCATCTGCATCTTTTGTCGAGGCTGTCCTTTGCATTGAGAGATCAGAGGCTCAAGGACTTGCTGACATCTCAGTCTGGGAGAGATGAAATATTTGAAGCGTTTGCCACTGCAAGCTGTGGGGCAGGGCAGGGGGGGCGGCAAGCCTGAGCGGCGGATGATTTGTAAATTTGGATCAAAATAGAAAATATATTTGACATGTTGGAGCTGGAGTGAACTTCTTGGTGCAAATATTGAGCGGCGAAGCCGGATTTGGCTTTGCGGACATCCGCATTCCGCTCTTCCAGGTCTCTATTGCAATTTTGCTTCTGTCCGGCGTCTCCTCCTTCGTTCCGCTTTTCAAAGGCATCTTTCTGAGGACAGCCCCGTGCGTGGGCGTTTTTTTAGCTTCGGCAATCCTGCTCCCGCTCTCGCTTTTTATTTTATTTGGAGCGCCGCCCTTGGACTTTTCCTTTCAGGGGGCATTTCCATACGGCGCGTATTCGGTGAGGGTGGATCCTTTGTCCTCCTGGTTTCTCATAATGACGTTGCTCCTTTCGATGGCGTCCTCTCTTTTTGGCATCGGGTATTTTGGCCGTAAGATTGCGCCCCTCTACAGTTTTCTTTTCAATTTGATGATCACCGCCATCATCATGGTTCTTTGCTCGTCAGACGCGATCCTCTTTCTCTTTTCGTGGGAAATCATGGCGCTCGCCTCCTACTTTCTTGTTGTTTATAATCATGAGAGGGAGGATGTGAGGCGAGCCGGCTTTGTCTATCTTGCCGCGACGCATCTTGGCGCGCTCTTCATATTTGCATTTTTCGCAATTCTATGCGCGGGGACATCCAGCACCGATTTTTCAATGTGGAAGGCCGCAGTCTCAGCGTCTTCCGCCTTTGGAAGTTTGGCTTTCATTCTGGCATTGATTGGTTTTGGAGCAAAGGCAGGATCCGTTCCTTTCCATGTCTGGCTTCCACATGCCTACCCTGCGGCAGAATCTCCAGTTTCAGTTCTCATGTCAGGGATAATGATAAAAACCGGGGTCTACGGCTTTTTGCGATCAATCTCCTTCTTTGACCGGATTGAAGCCTGGCACGGATGGCTCCTGCTCGTAATCGGCGCGCTTGGCGCGATTCTTGGGATCGCGTTCGCAATCAAGCAGAGCGACATGAAAAGGCTCCTGGCATACAGCAGTGCGGAAAATGTCGGCATAATTTTTAGCGGCATTGGACTGGCTTTCATCTTCAGCTCGTTCGGTTCCGATGCGCTTGCCGCCGTCTGTCTTTGCGGGGCACTGCTTCACGCCTTCAACCACTCTCTCATAAAGGGGCTTCTTTTTTTCGCCTCTGGCGTGGTATTTCATTTCTGCGGTCCAGTTTCGATGAATCGCCTTGGCGGTCTTATGAAGCGCGCTCCATTTACCGCCGCCTGCGCCTTGGCGGGGGCATTCTCCATATGCGCCCTCCCTCCATTCAACGGCTTCATCGGAGAGTTTGTAATTTTGTATTCTTCTTTGAGCGCGATTGCCTCAAAAAGCCCTCTTGCGTACCCGGCGCTCATCGCTCTTGTCGGAACAGCACTGGCGACAGGTTTTGCCGCGGCATGCTTCCTCAAACTTTTCAGCATCACTTTTCTTGGACAGCCAAGGAGCGTGGACGCCGAAAAGATGCGCGACCCTTCTTTTCTCATGCTTGCCCCGATGGCAGGCACTGCGTTCCTATGCGTAATCCTCGGGCTTTTTTCATTCGAGCTTTTTGACATGTCCCTCTCCCCGTCTCTGCTAATTCTTGGTTTGTCCCCGGGATCTGTGAGCGGCTTCAAGAAAATATCCGAAACTTTAGGCAATGTATCGCTTGCAGGATTTGCTCTTGGGCTCCTGATCGTTGTTGTCGCCATTTTCAGGGGATTGGTGCTCCTGGGCAAAAAGCTGGGCAAAACGCCCACATGGGACTGCGGATTTTCAAAGCCTGCCCCCCGCATGCAATACAGTTCGTCCTCCTTTGCCCAGCCGATAACATCTCTCTTTGGGAATTTCCTCGATAAGAAAGGCGAGCGTCCGGCAGTTAGAGGCTTTTTTCCGAAGACTGGCCAGAAAATGGAAATCAAAAGGGAGGATTTCTTTGAACGCAAAATCTTTGCGCCTCTTTTCACGGGAATATCAGGCTTCATGTCCCGATTCCGATGGATACAGCACGGGAAAGTCCAGCTCTACATTTTGTACATCGCTGTAGCGCTCATACTTCTGCTCATATGGGGGCTCGCCTGAAATGAGCTTTATCCCAGCAATACTGATCGCGCTGATTTCGGCTCCGCTCATCCCGGGAATCGTCAACAGGACAAAGGCGCTATGCGCTGGCAGGAGGGGACAGCCTCTCCTGCAGACCTACTACGATATTTGGAAGCTTATGAGAAAGGGAGAGGTCGTCAGCGACTGCTCAAGCTGGATTTTTCAGTTCGCGCCAGGAGTCAATTTCATGTCTTCTGCTCTTGCGATCGTCCTGATCCCCGTCGCAAGCTCTGCGCCTCTTTTCTCCTTCGGAGGCGACATCATCCTTTTCGCGTCTTTTCTTGCGATAGGCCGTTTCTCGATGATCCTTGCCGCCATGGACACCGGATCGAGCTTTGAAGGAATGGGAGCAAGCAGGGAAGCCTGGATCTCCGCCCTTTCCGAGCCGTCAATATTTCTCTGTTTTGCCGCGCTTGCCGCTGTCTCCGGAAAAATTTCCGTTGCAGGCGCCCTTACTGGCACCACAGCGGACGCATGGATGGCTTCAGCACCCGCCCTCTGCCTCGTCGTGATCTCGTTTTTCGTAATTTCTCTTGCTGAAAATTCGAGAATTCCATTCGACGATCCGAACACGCATCTTGAGCTGACAATGGTCCATGAAGTGATGGTTCTCGACTATTCAGGACCAAATCTTGGCCTGGTATTCTATGCGTCGTCGCTCAAGCTCTTCGCATTTTCGGCGATCATAGTCAATGTCGTTTTTCCTTTCGACCGCTTCAGCCAGCATGCGTCGTTCATGATATTCATGCTGGGAATATTTGCCGTGTCTGTCTGCATCGGCCTGGTCGAATCTCTCATGGCGAGACTCCGGATGACAGTGATTCCGCAGTTGCTTGCCGGGGCTGGCGCGCTGGCGTTCATAGCGTTTCTAATTTCAATGAGGGCGTAAAGATGCTTCCCGATTTCATACTTGTCGTAGTCCTTCTGCTGAACATCAGGCTACTTGCGTCAAGCAGGCTTGGCGCCGCAATTCAGGTTGTTGCGCTTCAGGGCATCCTGGTCGGGACGATGCCACTGCTTGCGCATCCGTCCTCTCCGATTTGGGAGACTCTCGCGATCAGCGCAGCAATCATCGCATTGAAGGGATTTGTCTTTCCGAGGCTTCTTTTCCTCGCAGTGCGCCGGGCGGAGGTCAGCAGGGAGATGATGCCGTTCATAGGATATCTGCCGTCGCTCCTGATAGGAGTTGTGCTTTCGGCGTGCTCGTTCTGGATCGCATCGAGGCTTCCGGAACTGCCATCAATTGTCTCGCAGCTTCTCCTGCCTGCCGCCTTGTCATCCATACTTTCCGGCCTCTTCATGCTAGTGGCGAGACGCCTCGCAATCAGCCAGATACTCGGATTCATAACACTTGAAAACGGCGTCTTTCTCTTCGGAGCCGGCGCAGGCGCTGAAATTTCACTCCTTCTCGAGGCTGGCGTCCTCCTCGACGTATTCGCCGCTGTCTTCATCATGGGCGTAATGATCTTCAGAATCAGCCGTGAGTTCGATCATATTGACGCCGAGAAACTTAGCCAATTGAGGGACTGAAATGAACGCGCCTCCATCCCTGCTGTTTTTCGCAGTTCCCGCCATTGCGGGGGGCGCGTCAATTCTTGTGCGTTCCAAAGCATCTCTAAGCTCCATCCTTTTCTCGGCATCCCTCATCCATTTTGCAACATGCGCATTCGCGTTTGCCAGACGGGATCTCTTCACTCCGAACGACTGGATCGGGCTCGATGCGCCAGGCATGCTTTTTCTCGGAATCACCAGCGTCCTCTTTCTTTCCGCGTCGTTTCAAAATCTATTTGCAAAGGCGCATCCCGGCTCCGCCACAGAGGCGGACGCGAGAGAACCCGGAGAGATGGAGTTTGCCGAATCCGACTCCATATTCTATGCCTCGATGCTTTTCTTCCTCGCCTGCATGAGCCTCCTTTCACTCAGTAGGAATTTGGGGCTTGTGTGGATCGCCCTCGAAGGGACGACCCTCGCGAGCGCTCCAATGATCTGCCGATACGGGAAAGCCAGCTCTCTGGAGGCGACGTGGAAATATCTTCTCATATGCTCGGTCGGAATATCTCTCGCACTGCTCGGCAACTTCTTCCTGGAAGTAGCGTCCGGCGGCCTCCATGCCGCCTCATCCAAATCCCCGCTTTCCCTGGAGCATCTCATTTCAATCGCTCCTCAGATGAAGCTGCCCTGGCTGAAGTGCGCCTTCATACTGCTTTTTGTCGGCTATGGCGCCAAAATGGGGCTTGCTCCGATGCACAACTGGCTTCCTGATGCGCACAGCGAGGCTCCCGCCCCCGTTTCGGCGCTTCTTTCGGGGGCGCTCCTCAATTGTGCATTTCTCGCGATTTTGCGCGTCTATCAGATCATGGCGGCGGCGGGCCAGTCCCTTTTTGCACAGAAGCTCTTTGTCTTTTTTGGACTGCTTTCAATGGCCGTCGCCTCCATTTTCATTCTCTCGCAGAAAAACTACAAGCGCCTCCTGGCGTATTCGAGCATCGAGAACATGGGCATAATAGCCTTTGCCTTCGGACTCGGAGGCCTTGGTGTCTTCGCCTCCATCTTTCATGCCCTCTGCCATTCACTAGTGAAAGGCGCCCTATTCCTTTGCGCTGGAACGAGCTATGAACTTACGGGCACTCTCAACTGCTCCGAAATCAAGGGGCTTCTGAAAAGATTCCCATTCCTCGCATTTCTATGGATACTCGGTCTGATGGCAATATCAGGCTTCCCTCCTTCCGGAAATTTCTTCAGCGAAATCATGACATTGTCAGCCGCATTTTCGGCAAAGTCCTACTTCTGCGCCTCTCTCTATCTGCTCTTCATCGCCATCATCTTCATCGGAATGGCGCGGGTGTTCTCCCCAATTTTGCAGGGAGATCCCGATGCCAATGCCGCCATTCCACAGCGCGAAAGGAAAATCCTCGGACTTGCGCCGTTACTCCTTATATCGGCGGTCTTCCTGCTCGGCATACATCTCCCGTCGCCCATCCGAAATTTCCTGGCGGAAGTCGTCAATACATTTGGAGGCGGACAATGAGCCGTAGATTCCTGGAATTTCGAGATTCGGAGCCTCTGGCGCTCGATAAAATACCTCTTTTGCAGGAAAATGAATTCAGGAACGAATTGGCAGGTTCCCTCGAAGAAAGCTGGAGAATCGTCAACTTCTTTGGCGTCGCTTCGGGCCCTTCTCGGACTCGGATATATGCGCTGATTGCGGACGATCCCAGAGGATTTTTGGGCATTTCGGCATTTGACGCCTGTGGAGAGTTCAATTCAATGACGCCAGACTTTCCCCAAATGCATCTTTTCGAAAGGGAAGTCTTCGAGCAGTTTGGAGTGCGTCCAAAGGGGCATCCCTGCCTCAAGCCTGTGAGATTTCAGAGCCGCATGAACCAGATAGCCGCGACCGATGAAAGACCTGTCATTCCCGGCGGAGCGGATTTTTTCAGAATAGACGGAGAGGATGTCCACGAAGTTGCCGTCGGACCTGTCCATGCTGGCGTGATAGAGCCTGGCCATTTCAGATTCCAATGTCTGGGCGAGGACGTTCTCCATCTGGAAATTTCCTTGGGATACCAGCACCGCGGAATTGAAAAGCGTCTTCTGGGGGCTCCGCGCAAAGACACTATGCATCTCATTGAAACTGCGGCAGGAGACAGCACGGTTGCAAATGCGACAGCATATTGCATGGCGATTGAGGCGCTGGCTGGAATGAAGGTCCCTCTTGGCGCGGAATATATGAGAGCGATAGGCCTTGAACTTGAACGACTTGCAAATCATGCTGGTGATCTCGGCGCGCTTGCCGGAGATATAGGATTTCAGAGCACATCATCCTACTGCGGCAGAATCAGAGGGGATTTCCTCAATATCACAGCGCTCCTTTGCGGAAACAGATTCGGCCGCGGACTCGTGCGCCCGGGAGGAACTCCATTCATGCTCGACGCCCAACGGGCGGAAAAACTCGGAGAAGCCCTCCACAAAACTTATGCCGATCTGAAGAATGCCGTCGAGCTTCTCTGGGACAACCCCTCCGTCCTGGCGAGGTTCGAGAACGCAGGTCGCATCTCGATCGAAGACTGCCTCGAACTGGGGATTGTCGGTGTCCCCGCAAGAGCATGCGGACTCGAACGCGACCTGCGCCAGGATTTTCCCTCGGGACTCTATCAGTTTTCACAGATCCCCGTTTCAGTCTGCTCGAAGGGCAATGTCTTCTCCAGAGCCTTTGTCCGCTGGCTGGAAGCCCAGCGCTCATATGCCTTCATATCCGAAAATATTTCAGCGCTCCCGGACACTTTTGAGCTCTGCCAGGACAAGGCCCCAGATCTGCTTCCAGACAGTCTCGTCGCCACCCTCTGCGAGGGATGGAGAGGCGAAATCTCGCATGTCGCCATAACAGATCAGGACGGCAGATTTGCACGCTATAAGATTTGCGATCCGTCTTTTCACAACTGGAGCGCCCTGGCGATTGCCATGCGCGATCAGCTCGTCTCAGATTTCCCGCTTTGCAACAAAAGTTTCAACCTGTCATACTGCGGACATGACCTTTGACTGGAGATATGATTTATGATTGACATCCTAAAATCCAGATTCGCCCAGGGAATGAGGACATTTGAATATCCAAATGGTCCGGCGCCAAGACTTTCCGACCGCTTTCAGGGCGTCCCTGTCCTGAAGAACGACAAGTGCCCAGAGGACTGCGCCGTCTGCAGAGATGTCTGCCCTTCTTCCGCGATCAAAATTGAAGACTCCTCGCCTGAAATTGATCTGGGCGCGTGCATCTTCTGCTCCGCCTGCTCGCGTTCATGTCCAAGAGGAAAAATCGAGTTCGGCGCCGATTACAGCCTCTCATCCTCATCCCGGGAGGGACTTCTGATCGGAAAGGAAAAAAAGAAGCCTGACTTTGTCCCGGACAGCATCAAGAATGGAAAGCTCTTCTCCAGGTCGCTTAAGCTAAGGCAGGTCAGCGCAGGCGGATGCAACGCGTGCGAAGCGGATATCAACGTCCTCACTACCCTGGCTTGGGACATCGGAAGATTCGGAATTCAGATCGTGGCTTCACCAAGACATGCGGACGGACTGATAGTGACTGGCCCCGTCACAAAAAACATGAGGCTGGCGCTGGAAAAAACCTATGACGCCGTCGCGCATCCAAAGATCGTCATCGCCGTCGGAGCCTGTGCAATTTCAGGCGGAATTTACAGGGGAATGGAGGAGTCCTGCGACGGAGTTGGAAATGTCATTCCCGTTGATGTCTTTGTCCCAGGATGCCCACCGCATCCGCTCACGATACTCGACGCCCTGCTCAAAGTCCTCGGAGATTGATTTTTCGCATTTTGCTTATATCTCCACGCAGTTATGCCGCTAATGACCCGTGAGTCTATTAACCTGAAGTCCACGCGGATTCTATCGTTTTTCAGATAAATAATTTCATTATTTTGCTAAAACTATAGCTTCCTCAGGTCTGGAGAATCCTTTCACGCCTGGATTCCAGCCGCTGAACTTGAATTCCCGCTTCCAAAGTGTCTATTATGTGGGTGCTGTTTCGTCTGTTCCGCTCTGCGGGTCTTCCGCTTTCAGCCGTCAATATTTATGGAGCTGTTTCAGAATTATGATTGAAGCCAACAAATACAAGCTCGGACTCTTTGTGATACTGGGAGTGCTGTTTTTTGCATCCGTCCTTTTTGTCCTCGGAATCAAGGAGATATTCGAGCCGAAGGTCAGATTTGGCACCCTCTTCAACGAATCCGTCGGGGGGCTTGATGTCGGAACTTCCGTCAAATTCAGAGGCGTCAGCGTGGGAAAAGTCTCGAAGATCAATCTCCGTCCCGAGGATAATTACGTCTGGGTCGAAATGGAGGCGATGCTTTCTTCAATTGATCCGGCAAAGGAGACGATAACTATTTCTAGTTCTGAACGGGCGCGGCTCTTCTACAATGTCCTCAGCAAGGAAGTCGAGAAAGGGCTCCGTTGCAGGCTCGAGATATCGAGCATTGCCACGGGAATGAAATTTGTCCAGCTTGACTATTTCGATCCCGGCAAAAATCCTCCGATTGACGCGGACAAGCCCACCGGGATACTCTACATACCCTCGACCGAATCCCTCATTAGCGGACTGAGCACCAGCCTCAGCGACGCCCTTGCGAAAATCGCGTCCGTTGACTATTCAGGAATATCCGCGGAAGTGGTCCAGACTTTCAAATCAATGAATGCACTGCTCAACAACCCGAAAATTGACAGCCTTATCACTAAAATGGAGACCGTGAGCGGACACATAGAAACCATCAGCTCAAACCTGGACAAGACTCTCACAGAAGACAAAATGAAAGGCATGGCGTCCGACTTGGAAAATACTCTCCAAGCCGTGAGGGGGCTTTCCGACTCGATGCGGCGCGAGATCGAGGCGGCATCCCTCCCTCAGCTCGCCTCAAACGCGAATGCAACCCTGAAAGAGGCGGACAAGGTCTCATCGTCAATAGTTGACATGCGCAAAAAAATGACCGAGACATTGGACAAGCTTGATCAGGCGATTGACTCGTTTACAGAGCTGGTCAAGTATCTTGACGAGGATCCCAGCGCGCTTATGAGAGGGAAGCAGAAGCCCTGAAGTCGCTGAGTTTGTCCGAAGGGCGGAAAGGATGTCTTTTCCCTTGTCAGCGATACCTTGTCGCAGGGACGGAGACTACAAATAAAGCCGGGATGCAATATCATATTCCCGGCAGGAGGCGGAAGTTCCTAATGAATATGTCAGACAGCAGGAGCCATCAGTTCTATCGCACTTACGTGCCTAACGGTTTTGCAGAAGAGAACTCTTTTGGGGCGCGATTTTGCCAGGCATCGGAATGGGTGGACTACAACAGGGAGAATCCAGACGTCAGCGCGGGGCTTTTACCAGAGGGAAACCGCCCGGACCGATGGCCAAGCCTTCTAGATGCGAAAAGCCTCCTCCCCCGTCCTTTCTGGAACGGACATGAAGACGCGATCGCCTGCTATTGGAAGGTATGGGAGCTTGCATTCGATAAAAAGCTTAGAAAGGCAAGTCCCGAAAACCGCTTCGTATCAGACTTCAATGCGACAGCATTCAATGAATCGACATTCATGTGGGATTCTGCGTTCATCGCCATCTTCGGGTTTTACGGACGCAGGGCGTGGCATTTTCAGGGCACGCTGGACAATTTCTACTGCAAACAGCATCCGGACGGATTCATCTGCCGGGAGATTGGAGAAAAATCAGGGGAGGACAAATTCCAGCGTTTCGATCCTTCCGGGACGGGTCCGAACATCCTGCCCTGGGCAGAGTGGGAGTATTATCTCAATGTCGGGGATAAAAATCGCCTCGCGCGCGTCTTTCCTCCGCTGGCGGCGTACACAAGATGGTTCCGGCTAAACCGCACTTGGCCATCGGGCGCATACTGGGGGACAGGCTGGAGCACCGGAATGGACAATCAGCCCCGCATTCCAAATGGACGACACGAATGGCACGAGCATTGCCATCAGACTTGGGTTGACACCTGCATGCAGGCAGTCTTCGCCGACCGCATTCTTGTGCGCATGGCGCAAGTCCTTGATCGTGAAAAAGATGCGGCAGAATTCATAGAAGAGGCTCAATTCCTGGGAAAATGGATCAACGACAATCTCTGGGATGAGGAGACCTCATTCTACCATGATCTTAGAAGGGACGGAACCAGAATTGCCAATGTAAAGACCATTGGCGCATATTGGGCGCTTGTCGCCGGAGCCGTGCCAGAGCCGCGCATTGGCAGGTTCCTGGCCCACCTCGAGAATCCTTTGGAGTTCAAACGCCCACACTTGGTTCCCTCCCTATCCGCTGACACTGCGGGATACTCCCCCGACGGAGGATATTGGAAAGGAGCAATATGGGCACCCACCAACTACATGCTTCTGAGAGGCCTCGACCAGACTGGGAACTCCAGTCTCTCGCACCAGATCGCCGTCAATCATCTGGACAACGTCGTCTCGTCGTTTCTCAAAACCGGCACGCTATGGGAGAACTATGCACCTGACTATTTTGGAGAAGGGCGGAGCGGAAAGGACTTTGTCGGATGGACCGGCCTAGTGCCCACAGCGGTTCTTTTTGAAAACGTCTTCGGCATAAAGGCAGATGTCCCGAACGGCAGGATTGTATGGGATCTGCGCCTTTCTGACGAGCATGGCGTCGAAAATTATCCCTTCGGCAATGACGCGACTCTGAACCTGAAATGCGGAGCTAGAAAGTCCCCCGGAGAAGAACCGCTTGTCAGCGTCGAATCAAATCGCAGGATAAAAATTACACTGCTCTGGGGGGACGGCAATAGAAGGGATTTGACATTTGGATGATATGCCGCCGTGCCTCGGAGGACCGTCAGTCTTTTCGCCGCTTTTCCCGCCATTCAGTCGTTGGATGTCTCGACATGCTCCTCCTTCATGTCAGAAAAATCAGCTAAAAATCCCTGGCGGAAAATGGCAAAGTTATTTTGCAACAGTCCCCCTAAGCTTGATAGGGATGCCCCCTCAGCCTGATCTTTTAGACTAAGATCACCGTGGACACGGTTCAATGGGGAATCTGAGTATTTCAAAGTATCTTTCTGATCCGGCGGAAAGCGGGATTCTATAAAGCAGATTGGATCCTTTTGGCAAGGCTTCATTGTTAAATACCACGGCGCTATTGTAGTCCTTGTCAAAGATGATTCGTGAATTCATCCTAAGGAGGATTCCTCCTGATTTAGGCGGATTGTCCGGATCGTAAGGGGAAATAACGGCGTCAGGGATCCCTTCCTTCTGATAGATGGCAGGATCAATTTTGCCAAAGAATAGAAAATGCGAATACCACACTGGCTTGAAATCCTTGTCAACAGGATGGTGGAAGGCTGATGAAGAGACGTACAAGGTTTCCCCCTCTTTTTTTTCAGAAAAACATTTCTGGATTGATTCGACAAGTGGCGCATTGAATGAGCTTCTTGAGAGGACAGCATATTCGCCAAAATAGTTTTTGAAATAGAAGAAGGCCTCCACCCCAAGAAGCGCCGCTATCGGCAACGCCAGATTGAAGCGAAATCCTCTTCTTCTAATGATGACAGAGGCATATTCGATTCCGAGCGCCATTGCTAGACAGAAGAACGGCGCGCCGTTGAGGCATCTTGTGCTGTGCATCCTGTCCATTGTCAGCGATGCGGCAGTCGGATAGACCAGTATTGTCAGAAGCAGAAACCTATAGAGAGGATTGTGCCTGAAGCCCCGGATCATGCGGTAAATTCCCAGCAGTACGAACGGAGCCATGAAAATATAGAGCTCTCCTGATGCGTTCGTGTTGTGGCGAAGGTCTGAGTCGCCAACTAGGAAAAGAAAACTTGGAGAGAAATATTCCAGATATCTGGAGAAAAACCTCTGTGCAGTTTCCAGTAAGCCCGGATTGTCGTACCATATTTTGAATGTGGAAAATCGCGCAGTCATGCTCTCAGGATTGCCGATTATTGATAAGAACATTGGGAGCATAAGGATGAAGAGCAGAGCACAAAAGAGAAGAATATATTTAAGACGTTTCCATATAAGAACGTTGTATGCGAGAAGAAAAGAAAGCAGTATCATTGGAGCCATAGGCTTGCCAATGTGGTGCGAATACACAGCAAGAGACCATCCTAATGCCGCCGCGATGGACATTGGGAAAGACTTTTTCGCCATCGCCTCATGAAGAAAATAGAAGCCGGCAATTGTACCAGCAAGCATCGCCATATAGCCGCCTACCCCTGTTCTGCTCAGCACGTAAGTCCAGGGAATTATCGAATATGCAAAGGATGTAAAGAGCGCTGTCCATCTGCTCTTTGTCAGAATTTTCGCAGGGAAATATAAGATGAGCGATCCGAGCGCAAGGAAGAGGAAGCTTGGCAATCTGACAAGCCGTATTTGAAGACCGAGTATTTTTATTGGAATAGCGAGCAGATAAATTGTCAAGGGATCCTGATAATTGTCAAAACAGCGAAAAAAGACCGGATATCTGACGCCGTATTCATCCGCTCCTGTTTCTGCAAGAGAATATGCGTTGTAGCCGAC
>DYRX01000384.1 GCA_020718525.1 Victivallis vadensis | reverse complement strand
CAACCCCTCTGGTAAAGGCTTTGTTATAAGTGCAAACTCTGTTCTTTCCGAAACAAAAGAGTCTGATTGCACTGACAAACAGAACAAATCTTAAATCTTATGTATTCCAGATAAAGATTTAGTCGCTTTCAGGCAGATATGGGACTTGCATGCTTCTGTCCAGGAGCCTGATCATTTCAGAACGGTTGAAAATCGAAAAGCCCACGTTGTGCTTGCTTACGCCCTCGGGGTGGACAAGATCAAAAGAATGGACAGTGAATTTATTGCGGTTCTTTACCATCAGAGAAATCAGATGCCCCATTTGGCTATTGACGACTTTGTCGTTGTTTTTGCAAAATATTATGTTTGACTCCAGTTTCAGCCAGGATTTTGGATATCAGCTCGAAATATGTCTCCTCGAGGGAAAAGTCGGCATCTTCGGCAAGATACCAGAGCCCCTTCCCTTCCGGACCATGATTGTCCTGAAGAAAAGCATGTCATGCGTTGCTGAAAGCTCCTCGTAATAGCCCCTAAGGCGGTTGTAGCCGCCGCCCCAGGCACCAAAGGATATGAGCAGTTTCTTTTCAGACGGTCTGCCATTGCATGGAAAAAACAAATACTGAATATTGCCGCGTATATGCAGTTTCTCGCAATGCTCTACGATCAACTTCACATCCAGTTTGCCGTCTTCCTTACGGGGCAAATCAAAACTGCTAACGGCAAGAAGCTCCTAAAATATTTTTTTACTCTTGATCAGAAGATGCGATCTGTTATCATCGCCTTCCAGCGTCCGGAGGTGGCGGAGGAAAACCTTTCCCGGTTTCAGAAGACTTTACAGGGCGCCCGTCCGCCGCGACAGATCTTGCAACCATTTCACATAGCATGACGGCGCGTCTGGCCTCCCAGGGAAGGGCTTTAAGAAGCGGATGGGATCCTTTGAGTTCAAGCATATCGGCGACGAGCCTCGAATCAGAATCCTCATGTCCGTGCTCTCCACCTTCCTTGCCTAAGACTTTGATCACAGGCTCCTCTCCAAGACGGTACATCCGGAAGTAAGGGATTCCATCCCAGGAATTTGCGCCGATTTCTATTCGCCCTTTTTCTCCAGTGAAATTAAGATACCAGTGCTCTTTGGGAGAAAATGTGGAATATGAGAATATCCCTAAAGTCCCTTTTTCGAACTTCATGCTCATTGTCTCGTGATCGCAGATGCTGTGCCTGTCGCTGAATACGCAAAGATCTCTCAGATATCCGTCCGCTGGCTCGGCGTCCTTGTACATGCGCTTGCAGAAGCCGTCCCATTTTTCCATGTCGTAGAACTGGGGGCATTTCTTTCCGATCTGGCATTCGGAACAGCGTTTCCCATGGGGCATGTCAGGCCTCTCAACATAGTAGGATCTTTTCCCGAAGGCGCTTGCAGAATCAGGTGCATCGTCGAGTATCCAGCAGATCAGATCGAAGAAGTGACAGCATTTATGCGTGATCAGTCCGGCTGACTTCGAGAAATCTGAGTGCCATCTGTGGAAATAGTCGCCTCCATGGTTGTAGCCGAGCATCTCTGCTCCCTCGACTACAAGGAGCTTTCCAAGCAGTCCTTCCCTGCAGAATCTTGCCGCATCCAGAGTGTTTTCGTGATACCTGGCATTGTGCCCGACAATCACTTTCTTGCCGGTTTTCTCCATTGTCGAAATGATCTTGTCGCATTCCATCACGCTGGTAGCCAAAGGCTTGTCTATCATCAGATTCAAGCCTAACTGCAAAGCCTCGACAGCTATTTCGCAGTGCGTATAGTCTGGAGTTGTTATAACGCACCAGTCTGAGGGGCACTGCTTCTGTGCTTCGGCGATGGACTTGAAAGCTGGAAGATCCGGCAATCCCAACTCTCTTGCGGCATTTTTCGCTCTGAGCGGGTTGCTGTCAACCAGGGCGCTCACAGTTCCATGTTCGGGGAACTCCGGCTCGCCCTTCCCGTTCGTGTTCATGATCTTTCTCGCGAAACATCCCAACCCTCTGTTCCCTGTTCCAACAACGATGAACTTCTTCTTCACTTCACTGCTCCACTTGTTTATATTTCCTTCTCTCCAAGGAGACGAAGGGCGTTTTTCCAAAATATCTTTTTGCGGTCCTCCATTCCGACGTTCACGCTGTTCCAAATGAAATGCGGGGTCATTCCCTCGCTTCCAAAAAGAATCTTATCCGCGCCTGCGAAACGCAAAGCCCTTTCTATCAAGATAATAGGCTCTATCGGCGGAAGAAATCTGGGACAGAAATACTGCAAATGCGCTGTGTCCATATAAACATTCGGATGCGTCTCAGCCATGACAAGAGCCTGAAAATTGTAGTCTCCGCCCATGTGGGCGATAACGATTTTCAATTTGGGGAAATCCGCTGCGACCTGCCCCCAGCCTGTGGGATCGGCAAAGTTTGCGACATGTCCTGGAAAAGAGACAGTTCCGGAATGGCTCGTTATAGGGAGCCCAAGCTCCTCTATTGCCGCCCAAAGTGGGTAAAGGCGTCTTTCATGGGGCAGGAAACGCTGGGTCATCGGCTGAAACTTCACGCCACGGAAACCTTCAGCCGCCAATCTGCGGACTTCGCGGACATCAGCCTCGATATCGTCTAGGTCAAGGCGGCAGAAAGGTATATATTTTCCATTTTTGTCCGAGCAGAATTTCATCAATTTTGCATTGTCATGCGGTCCTCCGGACATAAGCACGACACGGTCAAATTTCTGCACTTCAGTCCATTTCTCAGTTCCAGGCTGATGCAGATGTGCATGATAGTCAATTATCATAGGCGGCTCACAAACATTCACTGACAAATTCCTTTTTGCTGATTTTCATGCCGAACCGCTTCAATATGCCGAAATAACGCCAGAAATCAAAAGAACATGTAAAAAAAACTATTTTTTAGGAGTGAACCACGCTTCGTTAAGCGTCCAAAGCCGAGATGCAAAGTCTCCCTATTGCAATTGGCTCATTAGTCACAGAATAGTTTCCAATTCGTCCCGTTGCTATAGACAGTTCCAGTCTGGATAATGGAAGTTCCGTCGAGCAGATAGGACATCGTCTTGCGGGTGCCTGCATTCTCCCAGAGCAG
>DYRX01000074.1 GCA_020718525.1 Victivallis vadensis | reverse complement strand
TCATTCCCTTGACGGGATTAGCCTTCAGCTCCTCCCGTGATTTGAACTCGACTGGAACTCCGAGAGCATCTCCGACTATCATTCCAAAGAATCCACCCTTGATCCGATTTGTTTTATGCACAGTATTCCTCTTTTTGATATAAATATACCATAATGAGTAGGACATTTTGTGTCACGGGCAAAACATTGTTATTGATTCATGCGTCAGTTTTACTCCGGGAAGCGCTACTGGAGGAGCGAGTTCCACCTCGACCGCTCTATGGACGGCGTGGAAACCGTCCCTCCAAAAAATCCATTTGCCGGAAAATACTGACGCATTACGATATTTTTCGCCCACTTCGGAGGAACCTTTTGAATTGACTCCGCGACAATTTTAATGACTGCCTGAGCTTCCTTGGCCAGTGCGCAACGCATTCGAGTAGAAAAGCTTCGCATGACAGAAATTCGGTTCAATTGCATGAACAGCCACTTTTTCCTGACGAAGAAAATCAATCGCCTCGGAGGCCGTTGATTTGAGGCGCAATGCCGCAAGGACTCCGATTTCCTCGTTAAGCAAATCAAGGGGACGATCGCACAACTCATCCTTATCCGCAAGGAAATTACCGAGGACAAAACGGAATCTTTTGACTTTTTCATTGATTGACTCAAGAATGCGAGGACACCGACAGTGAAGTAACCGGAAACGGCATCCATCTCCCCCTGCCGAGTATACTCAGATATCCACTGATGAACTTTCTTGTTCTCATTTTTATTGTCAATAATCATGGTAAGATCCGAATACCTCCTAGTTGAAATAGAACCTACTCCGGATTACGCCAGCAATCATTTCCATGTATTGCCTAAATTACTTTTCCTTATTCTACCTTCTCTATACATTTTCTTAACAGTTATCTTCGACCTACCAAGACGGATTGTGCAGTTTTAGAGTGCTACCATTTGCTTCTCGATGAACTTCTGCATCTCCTCCTTCTTCGGGAGTTCAAGCTGATACCGGGAGACAAAGAGCTTGTTGTCCATTCCCGCAAGCGCATATTTCACGAGAGCGTGGTCTTTATTCGTGCAGAGTAGAATTCCTATTGGCGGATTGTCCCCGTCGCCCATAATATTTTCTCTGTACCAGCTCACGTAGGTGTTGAGCTGACCGATGTTCTCGTGAGTGAACTCCGCAACTTTAAGTTCAACCAAGACATGGCATTTCAGTATCCTATGGTAGAACACCATGTCAATGAAATTGTAATTGTCGCCTATCAGGATACGCTTCTGCCTCGCCTCGAAGCAGAAGCCGTTCCCGAGTTCGAGAAGGAAATCCTGGAGTTTGCTGAGCAGTTCATCCTCCAGGACTGATTCTCCCATAACCTCCTTAGGCTTAAGGCCGAGGAATTCGAACATATATGGATCCCTGACGTTCAGAGCGATATCTTCTTTTTCCGCACCCGATTTGACAAGCTCGGCAAGCTTCTTCTTGTTTTTTGAAAGTCCGGAGCGTTCATAATAGAGGCTTCCGATCTGGCGTTTCAACTCCCGCACCGACCAGTTGCCGCGGATGCACTCAACTTCGTAAAAGGCACGCTTGGTGTCGTTAGCAATATCAACAAGCAAATCAATATGACTGTATGAAATGCCATATAGAAGTTTATCTGGGTGCACACCCAATTGTGGGGACGCTGTCCCCACTTTTTTATCTCTGCCGAGATCATCAGGTATAAGATGTTGCAATTGTGTGGACAGTGTCCCCACAATTTGCGGATAAAACCTATAAAAACGCAGATAACGGTAAAGTTGGCGACGATTGCAGTTGCTTATACCTGACAGTTTTGATGCCAAGCTGGCAAGCAGATTATTTCCATAATTTGCACGGTCGGCTCCATTCAACTCATATTCAGCAATGTAGCAACCAATAAGCCAGTTCCGCAGAGTCAGACTGACGTTGACAGCCTTGCTCGCCTGTGCGGCAAGCTCTTTGTGGACATCCCGGATTGAATCCACGAGCCTGTCGAATGTAAGCCTGTGAGCAGGCTTCTTGGGTGAAGTTTTGAGCTTTTTCTTCAAGAACGCATCTCCATGTCTTGTCTGGGGGATGATAGCCTTGGATTCTCAACGCTGGAAATCCTGACTTGAAAGCATTTCATTATGCACCCGCATTTTAGACTCTTATGACTCAATATGTTAGCATCACAGTATATAGATTCAAACGAGACTCCGATATTTCTTAACCACTAATTTTCACTAACTGAACACTAACGAACTACGAAATACGCTGAATGACGCGGAAGAAAAAGCATTTTCTCGCACGGAGACACAAAGCACACAAAGTCTTTTTCTAGCGATTAAGAATTTGCCGCGCCGTGCTTCCAGCATCGGCGTAGGCGGTCCAGATGCCGGAAGACAAAGCACTCAGGCCTTGACTTTCGGCATACTGACCGCCGTTGGCGGCGCGAGTGAGCGCCGCTCGGCAAATTCCTGCATCAACGATGCCATTCCTCCCATTAGCGTTAAGTTAGTGTCGATTAGTGGTGATAAAATCTTCCACGATTGTGCTTGATTATGGTTTGCTTGTATTGTCCAGTCGTCCTTCCAGGACAGGCAAGTTTCATTCTTCCTTTGTGCCTTTGCGCCTTTGTGAGAGACAATTTATCCTCAACTAATGTGAATAACGTCCGCATAGTCCGGCAAATTCCTGCATCAACGATGCCCTTTCTCCCATTAGTGTTATGTTAGCCTGCTCTGAGCTTGTCGAAGAGTGTCCGATAGCTTGCCGGGGCGTAGCCGTAGGCGAAGCCTAGTGGTGATAAAATCTTCCACGATTGTGCTTGATTATGGTTTGCTTGTATTTTCCTGTCTCTTTTTGGCGGTCTCAAGCCTCTGGTGCGTCACCACATTAGCCATGTCAATTATCTGATCCGATGCGTTGACAATTCTTATCTTCGCCTTGAATTGCTCCTCACCGAGCTTTTCAACGAATTTGCCAAGAAGTTCGTCGAGGAAACTGCTCGAACATGTTCCGACACCAGAGAAGTCGAGCTTGAGCTTTTCCTCCATCTCCGGAAGGATGTTCTCAATCTTTCTGCGCAGTATCTCGGCTGGTGACCTTCCGCCGGTGTGGGCGCATTCCTTTCTTATCATGATCCCGTCTTTGTCAAGACGCTCCGATTCCTTCTCAATGTATGACCAGGAGTTCTTGCCCATGAACGTCTGATCCATCGGGACCGGACGGTCCGTTTTCAGCCTGATATTTACGCCAGTGCCGGGGACGGAGGCAGACAGCTCCTCCGCTTCGGCTTCAGTTTTGCCGGGCTTAAGCTTAAGCGAGGCAGCACCGCTCCATATTCTGAAACTGCCCGTGTTTATCTGAGAAATCTCGAGCGTGCCGGCAAGACCGTTCCCCTGGTTCCCGTTGGGGCCGGGATTTCCGGTAACTCCCCTCTGTATCGCCTTCCATAGGGCATCGGTGTCGTCGGAGAGCTTGTAGTGCTGCGACAATGACGCGAATATGCCACGCCCCATGTCGCAGACGGCCACATCCATGGCTTTCTGCTTTGGATAATACTGGGCGCATACGATTCCTGGGACGGGGGTTCGTGCGTGGTTGACTATGTTATCAATCACCTCGTATATTGCCCACTCGAAGGCCGGTATGAATTCCTTCGCGTTGTCGAACTGATGAAGGATGAGGTCGCAGGCCGAGTTGACGGCATCGGCCACATCGTCGTTGGATTTGATGAGCCTTATGGGCTGGAAGCGACCGAGTGTAGATCTCCTTCCTAGCTCCTCTTTGTAGTCGAATCCGAGGATGCGGAAGAGATCCATGCGGGAGAGGTAGTTCATCGAGTCGGGATCACCGGAGAATTCGAATTCACAACCGTTCTTCCGCTGTAGCAGACCCCAGGATGCGAGAAAGGACAGGGCGCTCATAAAGAAGACAGTCTTTTTGCCGAGGATAAATTTAAACCTTTGAGGCTTACGGCAGAGGATGCGCCTCCCGGATAGAGCATCTACGAGCTTTTTGAGGTCGTAGCCGCCATCCAGTTTGATGACGATAGCTCTCTTGTTTTTTACAACTGGAGATGTCATACTTTACTTACCCTTTCCCGCGTGTAATCTAACAGTTGACCGATATAATAGGATGACTCTTCCCGATAGCGAATCGAGCACCTCAATTTTCACCGCAGAGGATTTCGTTCTCGAACGACTTGTATTGAAACACATTGCCACGGAGCTTTTCTAGGATTTTGGCAATCTTATCGGTCCACGTATCGCGCATTATATTAGGTTCGAGCTGCGCGATAGGGATTGAGAAACGCATGCGGCGGTCTTGCTTATTGTTGACATCCTTCACTCCATAAGTGTAATCTGACGATTCTCCAAAGGTACTATAATCATTTTTCTCAAGCCACTCTCGGAAATCATCCTTTGTAGTCTCCGGAATTTCTGGCATATCATCATTTCTAACGCGCTCAATAACAGTTCGGACTGCCAAGTAGCAGGTAAACTTTTTGGATTCTGGGCTTTCAAGCAGACCGCTGATTTCAAAGGCTACCTGACACGTGCCCTCGCCAGAATAGATCATCTGCGGTGAGAAGTAGAGAATTTTACCAGTTTCTATAATCTTTTCCAGAGAGGTGTTTCTCCATTTCTGATCCCAATCTAATTTCTGATTGATCTCCGTGACCAGTTCGGAATACCAAGTCTTCATACGGCTGATTTCAGCTAAGGCTTCCTGTGTATTCATTTGTAATATCCCTGATATTTTGGTTGGTTGAATTGAGAATTCATCATCATCTTGTCCTTCTGCCATGCACCACTGATGGCGATCCGCCCAATGGGCCAACATAAGTGCTGCATGCTTTAAATTATCAGGACTCCATTCCGATTTATGTATAACGGGCATAGAGAGAACCACGCAGTCATCAATGACGGTCGCACAACCAAATGGTAAGTGCTGATTGATCTGACTGATCCAGTCCGCGACCGACTTGTGTTCTGATTCAACATCTTCGCTGTTACAAATATCTGAGGTTAATACATATTCGCTAGCCCATCGGCGCAGGTGGATATTCTGCCTGCGGATCTGATCGATCAAGAAAGGGTGGGCGATCTCATATGATTTCCGATGCGTCTTCTTCTGGTTACAATACTTGAAATCATCGTGTTTCTCACCAAAGGATGTTCCGCAGGTTTGCGACTTAGCCATTTCCCAAAACGATGCGATCAGTTCATTAGTTACCGGAATGTCGTCAGGGAGGTAAAGTGTGCGGATAATCTTCCACTGAATACGTCCGTTGAAATTACCACAAATAACCTTGTCGCATACGTTCCATTCTGTAATCTCTTTTCTATTCCCCGTCAAGCGTTCCCACTGCAACATTAGTAAATCTAGTTCTTTTATCATGTGACAAGCCACAAATTGGAATTCGCTCCCATTCTCATCCTGTATTATGAACTCACTAGCGATCTTTACTGCTGCCTCAAGTGTTTTCTTCCATTTGTTATAGAGAGCCTGCGCATCCTTTTTCCATTTCGAACCCCGCTCGAGCACATTCTTCAACAAGTCATCTACGGACGGAACTAAATCCAAAGGTTTGTGTTTTTCAGAGCTGGAGGACGATTTTTTGAGAGATTCTTTACTGTCATCGCATTCGCCTGTTTCCTTGGGAGGAACGATCGAGAACAAGGCATCCATATGTTTTTTTCGCGAGAGAGCCTTGTTGACTTGCCGCTCATCGAGGGTTTGCGCAAGGTATGGGAAAGCGATATCGAGCTTATGTTCCTCATTCCGCCGAATATTGCGCTCAAACAGGGAATCAGCCCTTTCTACGCGTCCGATGCGTTGCTCCGTGTCACCACTAGTCCAAGCGATACCGTAATGTGTTATCCTCTCGCAAAACAGATGCAGATTCACACCCTCGCGCAACACATCAGTGCAGACCAATACATTCGGATAGATTGGAAATTTAAATTGGTGCACCACGTTTTGTGCTGTATTGTGCCCGGAACGACGCGCTACTGGAGAGAGGCCTACGAAGTACTTAGACACTCTCTCAGCAATCTCCCTATAGGAATTACGGTTCATGGAATCCATGAAACACTTGTTGATGATGGTGTCAAAGTTTTCACTCCATGCCTTAAGTTTAGCCTTGGTGTTGATGAAGTAGGTTTCGAGTCCCTTGGGGGGAGTGTGCAGATAGGATATCCATTCATCGAGATAGCCGGTATTCCTTATAGATCGAATCTTACGTAGAACATCCAAATCCACCAGTATATCTGTAAAGCGGATAGAATGGGCTAAGCATCGCCGCAAGAGGAGATCCTTGTCGGGATCGGGGAAGGGGTAAATACCGAGAGCATTACAAAATTCTTTCCAACTTATCAGCTCATCTTCCTTGATTTTCTCTAGCAGTAAAAAGTGAAGGGCGCTGCCTTCCTTGCCCAGGGTATTACGGAACGCTGTAAGTCGTCCTAGATCGCCCTTCTTAGCCCTCAAAGCGTTTGCATAGTTCGTCTTTGGCTCATTCTTGTTCCTAACTTGTGTGTCTTCTTCTTCACCCTCCTGATCGTCATCGGTTTCAGATTTCATCTTCCAATAATCATTGGGATCCAGTTTATTATCGCTTAAGAGACGAATACGCTCATCTAAAATATTCTGGAATTTCACTTCAAGGAGGTCCGCCAATTCATCAACAGTGTCTATACGACGGACAAAGACCAACTCCTTATTAGCAGAACCCTCTGAAAGACATTGCCTTGCCAGATCATCGACGACCTGATTCACTTTAAGATGTGGCAACTTATGCCCCTTGCTTCCTGTCAACTTATCGAACGATTTCCCCAGTTCCGTCAGATAGTTTTCGTCAATGGGCTCAGAGTTTTCCTTGCTGGAACTTTCTTCCAACACCATTGAGTCTTTTTTCCCTTTCACATACCTAACAATGGAAGCTCTGGCTGATTCGTGAGATGAAATCTCTCCCATGCGGAACTTGTTGTTACCACCTTTGAGCAGTTGTACTAGCTTCTTTTGGGTAAGGGCAATGGTCAGAGCAAACAAGGGGTTAGTTCCATCTGAGAAAAGATCCACAGGTTGTGTTTTATAGTTTCGATATTCCTGCTTTCCTATGCCGTTGAATTCCCGTTCACGCCGTACCATCCAGCGCTCCACCGAGGCACGGCAAGCACCTTGATCCCCTTCTTGCACTTGTATCCTTT
This sequence comes from Victivallis vadensis, assembly GCA_020718525.1. GTDB lineage: Bacteria > Verrucomicrobiota > Lentisphaeria > Victivallales > GWF2-50-93 > DYRX01. Next base: position 7,034 of record DYRX01000074.1, on the reverse strand, counting down.
TTTTATCACTCGCCGGAAAGAGTTCATTAAGCTTATTGATATCATCGGTATCCCGATGGGCCGGTGTCGCACTTAGGAAAAGGTGTCGGCATTCAGTGTCATAGAGGTGAGGGCCGAACAATGTGCGCATGGCATCGTTACGCATAGCATCGGTGCGTAGATACTGGGCCTCATCCCAGACGATCAGGTTGGGAATAAAGTTGCGCATAAGGATTTTCAGTTTTTCAACAAAGCACCTAGAGTAGAAGTGCGTTGCGACTTGCTTGGAGCATTGCTCTGGTAGTTTCTCCTTTACCAATTCATCCATCGTGATATAACATCCAATGCCATTCATAAGATCCACGAAGCAATTATGCAAATCTTTGGTAGATGCTGTTTCGGTCGCATTGTCATCCTTCTGGAACGGAGACCAATCGAATGCTCGTATTGGTGTGGAAAAGGAAGGGTAGCGCAAAAGAAATACCGAATTATGTGCCATTATAAGCTTTGTCGCAAATTCCCGCAAATTATTACAAACGCATGGATGTAGCATAGGCTCAAAGGACTCGGTTTTATTGGCATGGATGCACAAGCTTCTCAGGACGCCATCCATACCATCTATCATGAACTTTTGCTGAAAGAAGGAGTGCCAGTCCGAACTCCATTGACGTTGCATCTCGTCACCTGGGCACAGTATTACAATACGAGCCTTGGGATTCAAAGAAAGCAAAAGGCTGATCACGCCCAACGCCTGATAAGTCTTGCCCATACCCACCTCATCGGCCAGATATGCAAAGCGCAATTCATCACGGCAAAGCGTGTTCCATAGAGCATGCGTGCCCTTCACCTGCAGATTATTCATGTATGGATTTGTTTTCCAAAAACAGATCAAGGATTCGACATCCTTGCGCAACAGAGGACTCCATACATTTATACTGCTATTTGACATGACACGGCTCCTGATGCAACTCCTTACGAATCCATTTCATAAACTTAGCAGCTGATTTTATACCGTAGTCGCTCAATATTTTATCTTTTTCCAGATCTCTTTTAAGACTCTCCTCGATCTTTTTGAGATCCGAGTCATAACGGTTGAATTGTTTCTTTTCAGTATCTGATAACAATTCGGCAATTGCCATAGCCTCAGCAAGCATCAGCCACTGCTGAACTGGGTGCTTAACTTCCTCTCCCTTCAATACCGTGTCAATCAGCTCTTGCAGTGTGTCGGGCAGATCATTTGATTTATCAAGGCATTGTCGCATATGGTAGAAGGACTGATACATACCGTACATATCGAACTGAAAGACATCTTCATCATCATTTGATTCAGACTCATCTCCATCTACATCGGAGTCTACATCAGAATCTTCATCTACCAGGGCCTTGCGTTCATCCTTTCCAGGTGATTTGTATTCGAAGCGCCTTCGGAGCATATCTTCCAGAATCTGCTTCAAGTTGCGTTTTGGACGGTAGCCAAGCTCCATATCGGAACCGCCTATTGGAAGAATCATGCCTGTCAAGTATTTTTTAGCCTCACCAATTATTTGCCAGGAGAGCTTAAAGTAGCGAGCCACCTGTTCATTGGGCAGAAATGGTTTGACTTGGCATTCACTCTTATTAGACGTCAGAGTTACCCCTCCGCAGTCAATCCACCATTCAAGGCTCTTTTCTGCGAGTTCATCCGATTTAACATGAACCTTTACCGAAATCTCGTACTGTTTCTTTTCCTTGTCGTAATTAGCGTAGACTATGGCTTCCAAGGGACAGTGTTCCGGACCATCACCAGTATCACCAGTACCAACATTCCATCCTTCTAATGGCTTGGCTTTTTGTAATATAGCTGGCTCAGCGGCATTCTTGAAGACCAGCATAGCCTCCACATTGTGACTGTCCAACAAAGCCTGCTTTGTGCAATTGGCCGAGCCCAAAGTTAGACCCCATCCTTCTTTATAGTAAAGTTTGGCGTGCCGAAAGTCTTCTTCGCCCTTGAGAGCCATTATCTGCAAGGATTTTTTTTGGCAGTCCTCCGGCAAAAAGGGGAATTGGTATCCTTTGGTATCGTCCTTGGACGGATAGCAACTGAGTTCTGCAAGTCCTGCCAGTTTATCTATAGCCTCTTTGCCCCAGTAGGGTGAAAACACGTGCAGTTTACTCGCTTTCTTGTCCCCTTTGAAAAGGCGATGTACAAGTGAATATTCTTTCCCGGGATATTGAAGCAGTAATTGAGGACCTTCCGAGGTGCTATTATTCTTGATATTTTCGAGCAATTCATTGCCTGTCTCCAAGCACTTGGAATGGTATTGGGGGGTCTTTAGGCAATTATCATAGAAATCCAGCAGTTCCTCTGCCTGTTGCTTGTATACACGGCACCAGCCAGCCACCTCGATATTGTGCCCCCAACCTGAAATGGTTAGATTGCCGCTGGAGACCATGACTGTGGCCAACGATACATCTTCTTTATTACGCCCCGCCAGCACGATGATCTTGGCGTGAAAGAAGCCGTTTGGCATGGATTTAGGTAAAAACTCATAGCGACAATTGCCGCTAACTCCCTGAAGCACCGAGGCATCGTAGGCTACCGCCACATTAATCTTCTTCAAGGGACGGTATAATTCATTGATAAGCGCTCTTGGGCTCATGGTTTCTGCATCTTCCATACTAATGCCGCACACCAATGGCAGCACATTCCGTTCAAAGAAGCTTGGATTAAAATTGAAGGTTGTGAACAGAGCGTGTTCGATTTGCCCACCATCAAAGACCTGAACCATCTGGGTCAGAGACTCCCGCATAGTCATGTTGGTCGCTTGTTTATCCATTGAACATCCTCTGTCGTCCCTTGATGTCTTTGTAGAGTTCAATCTGGGTCTTAATAAAGTAGCCGTTTTCCCATTCGTTGGTAGATTCTGTCCATTCTTTCCAGTCGTAATTCTTGGGTTCATTTACCAGAAGTTTATCGCCATCAAGTTGGACCAAAGGATTATTCCCGCGCTCTTCGCAGACTTTGTGGTAGTGCTCAATCAGACTTTTAACAGCATCTTTATAATGTTCATTTTTCCAATGCTCAGCTATTTGCTTCATCGTCTTCAAGCGCTCAGAGGGTCCAGGAAGCTTGCAGAATTGTTCAGCGACTTCTTTTAAGTTCCCAGGCGAGTTATTCTTCAGTTTTTCGCAGAAATCATTAATGGTAATCCTATGCAATTCTTGCATGGCCATAAAGCACGATTCCATGCATTGCAGAAAAGGTTCACAGTCCAGAAAATGCTGGCAGTCCTCAGCCCAATCCTTTGCCTCTAAAGACACTGCAATTTCCTGGATGTCGGTCACGAGCTGCCGCGTTGATACAGTAGTGTCGTCAATGCCTTCGGGATACTTTTCAAGAATGCGCTCGATCCACAAATGCTGCTTTGCATCCTGCAGAAGTTCTTTTTCCATTTGATCCCATATCTTTTGGTTGCCATCATGAAACCGTTTAAGATGCTTTTCAATCTGTCCATAAATTTCGCTGGCAACAATATGGTAATTATCATCCGTGGCATTTTTTGCTTCCCCCTTCAGCCAGACTACGAACTCCTTGTCTAGCAGTTCGTCAGCCAGTTCCTTCCATTGCTCTAGTAGAGTCTTGAGGTCATTGCCCAAGATTCCTTTATTGCGACATGTGCCGCGATAGTATTGCCGGAGCCCTGTCCCAACAGTTCCATGTCCGTTAAAGTTGAGCTCAAACCCCTCTGCATTCAATTTATTTATTCCAAAACAAGGATTCCCGTTTACTCTAAAGAGGTGGAATTCCCAAAGGCGTTCCAAGAAAAGCAGAATTCGACCATCTGTCTTTTTGGAGCGCAGTCTGTCGGGCAAGGAGTTCAGACTTGAATATAGAAACAGGATTCCCTGCACGCCGTCAATTCGCGACACAATGGTAGCAAGTCCAGGAATCAGCATATGACCCAATGACCTCCAGATGGGCATGAGTCCCAAAGGGTCTCTGGCAGATTCGCCACGGATCAGCTTTTCATCGCGAACAGTAAATATGGTTATATTCATTTTCTTTCCAATGGGAATTCAAAAAAAGCAATAAACTAGTTAAGAAGCTATATGTTCTAAATAAAATTTCAACTTATGTAATAACAATTCGTGCTTTTAAATGAAGGGGAACTGTTCAGAATATGCTAACTCGAAGAATACCCTCATAGCTCGTCCCAGTCGAAGTCGTCGTTCGGAGCATCAGTATCTAGTATCTTCTCGACCAGACTCTGGTTTCCGATGAATTCCTCGACAGCATAAACGACCCTCTTTAAATCGCATTTTTCTCGATTTTCCATATCCTCATCAGTTTCTGCAGAGTTGAAAAGCCTGCGCTGATCCTTGAACTTCTCTGATGCTGCGAGAGCCGCCTTCCAAGCCATTGTTCTGCATATTTCCGAGAAATCATATTCAGCATCAGGCTCCCTGCCGACGGACAGGAATTCTATGATTTCCGCGAAATCGGCGCCTGAAGCGGCGTTTTCAATGGCCCTGCGGAACGCGAGCTTGGCGAGAGGCTCCTTTTCCCTGTAGAGGGCGTCATCGCCCAAACCGAGCAGGTCGCTGACACTGCTCGACTGTTCGATCTTCTGTTTCAGGCTTACCCTCTTTGTCGCAACCTTTTCCTTCTGTTTCATTCTGCTTTCCCTTTCTTTTTAATTAACTGTTGGTGCATTTCCCAAAAGTTGAACTTTATCTCGCACGGAGACACAAAGCACACAAAGTCTTTTTCTAGCGATTAAGAATTTGCCGCGCCGTGCTTTCAGCATCGGCGTAGGCGGTCCAGATGCCGGAAGACAAAGCCCTCAGGCCTTGACTTTCGGCATACTGGCCTCCGTTGGCTGCGCGAGTGAGCGCCACCCGGCAAATTCCTGCATCAACGATGCCCTTTCTCCCATTAGTGTTACATTAGTGTAAATTAGTGGCAAAAACTGTCTTTTACGGATTTTGCGTCATGCCTTTGGCTTGATAAATGTTTCGTAGTGTCTCCTACTCCTCCTTCTCCTTCATAGCCTCCTTGAATCTTTTTGAGAGTTCTTTGTCCTTGATCACCTTCAGGATCTCCGCCACATCATCCGCATCGAATTCGTCCTCGGACAAGCATCCGTCCTCGAGTTCGTCAAGGAAGCTCTCAACAAACTTCTTCGCCCAAGTCAGGTTCTGCTGGTGCCAGTTCTCATCTTTCTTGAAATCACGCTTTGTCTCGGCGTCGGCATTGACGTAAAGATTGTTGTCAATTTCGAGTATTGCATTTGCAATGATAATTGATTGAGCGGGGAAGGCTCCACAGCCTTTCAGAACTTTCTTCCAGATCAAGTCTGCGAAGTCAGGCATCCGGCATGCGACGAGGAATGCGCAGTCGGCAGGTGCGGTGTACTTCTCCTTGTAAGAGTCGCATAGGACCTGGGATATGACTTTCGCCGCCCATTTCTGGTCGTCGAGTATGTCGAGTATCTGTCCTGCGATAAGTGCGTAGTATGAGTCCTCCTCCTCGAAGCCGTAGCTGTCGAGTGGGGCGCCTATGGATTCGTCAACAATACTTTCAGCTTTTTTCAGGAGTTTCCGTGCCCATTTTTCGTCGCCGAGCTTTTTCTTCACCGTCTCGGCGAGCAGACAGTAGTCGTAGAAGTTGGCGTTGCCGGACTTGAGCATCTTTTCCAATTTCAGGCATACGGCTTCGAGGATGGGCTTGCCGTCATTCATTTTGAGGATGCCCGTGGCAACGCTCTTGAGCTCGCATAGGCAGAACTCGTCCATCGAGTCCTCCGACTCGATGTTGATGAATCTGTCGAACTTGCGGCTGACGCTTTCCGGGATTTCGATTTTGCTTTTAGTCATTTGTTTACTCCTTTGCTTGCGCTTTGTTTATTACTGTGCAAGAACAAGCCTCTGCGCCCATTGGCGTGAACCCGTTTTTTTGACGTCTTCATAGAATACCTCCTTGTTTTAGACATATTATACTGCATAGGGTCGGACATTTTATGTCCGTGGTACAGATATGGACTACGGTTCGCTCCATTCGAAGTCGTCGTTAGGCGCATCGGGGTCGAGGAGCTTGTCAATCAGCGTCTGATCGCCAATGAACTCGTCAACGGCGTCAATGACGCGCTTCAAGTCAGATGAGTCCCATTGCTCAGAGTCCTCATCAGTTTCTGCAGAGTTGAAAAGCCTGCGCTGATCCTTGAACTTCTCTGATGCTGCGAGAGCCGCCTTCCAAGCCATTGTTCTGCATATTTCCGAGAAATCATATTCAGCATCAGGCTCCCTGCCGACGGACAGGAATTCTATGATTTCCGCGAAATCGTCGCCTGAAGCTGCGTTTTCAATGGCCCTGCGGAATGCGAGCTTGGCGAGAGGCTCCTTTTCCCTGTAGAGGGCGTCATCGCCGAAACTGAGCAGGTCGCTGACACTGCTCGACTGTTCGATCTTCTGTTTCAGGCTTAGCCTCTTTGTCGCAACCTTTTCGTTCTGTTTCATTCTGCTTTCCCTTTCTTTTTCATTAACTGTTGGCGCATTTCACAAAAGTTGAACATTATCTCACACGAAGACACAAAGCACACTAAGTAAAGAAAAATGTTGTCCGCTTGGAAACTTGCCCATTGTTCTTCATAGATAAAAACAATGGAATTGTACACGGACAGGCGGTCAAATTAGGATTTGTCCGTCTGCCTGATTTCCAATATTTTCCTTTCTGGCAAACATTATATCTCTGAGGGTAGGACATCTTATGTCAGTGCTGTTCCACATGGAAGGATTTGGGTAATGCGTCAGTTTTTTCCGGCGGGTGGCGGGAGGAGGTATTCAGTCGGTTTTTCCCAGCCCGATTTCCGGGATGAGAGATGACGGTCGGTCTCAGCTCCCTCTCGGCATAGTTGTTGTCGGCCGCCCCCTTCCGGGTTTCAAGGATGATCTCCAGCTCCTCTATCCGTCTCTTCAGCCTGTCCTGTTCCTCGATGCGCCGCCTGAGCCTGCGGTTCTCCTCCCTCGCCTCTGCGGGCGGCGGAACCGAGTATCTCAATCATTCGTTCCTGCTCGGA
>DYRX01000073.1 GCA_020718525.1 Victivallis vadensis | reverse complement strand
ATCCAACATATGTTTTTTCCATAGGATTATAATTTTCCCTGTACGGCTCAAGAAGCAAGAGGATTCTCGTCCGAAGAACTATGTGGAAATACGGGATTTGACGAACTTGTTCGGAGCAAATGTGAGGCTTTCATTCGAATGGGCTTGAAATCCTAGCAGGAGTCTGTATCTTCTGCAGGCTGGCGCGATTCTTGCCTTGGCAATAGTCGGAAATGCGAACTGCAATGTATGCAAAATCAGGAGATCTGAAAATGGAAGAGAAAATCAAGCAGAAATTGGAAGAGCTGAGAGTCCATCTCCAAGCTGACGGCGGCGATATGGAGCTAGTAAAAATAGAAGGCAAAAAAGTTTTTCTAAAACTTAAGGGGGCATGCGGATGCTGTCCTCACGCAACAATGACCCTCAAGGACGGCATAGAGCGTATTCTCAAGGAACAGGTGGACGCAGGAATCTTGGTTGAACGTTCCGCATGAATTTCTGTGCCTCTGCCCATGATAACTGAGTTCAGACAGCTCTAGTCGAGTCTCCAAGCACCAGCTTCGTTTCCAGCTCAATTCTTTGCGGGGCGCTCGCCTGTCTCCGTATTTCCGAAACAAGCGCGTCTGCTCCCAGTTTCCCCATCCCTTCGCTGTCAACCCATACATAGGTGATTTTTCTGCCTTCAACAAGGGTGTCGGACGAATCAACGGAAATGATGCTGATGTCTTCTGGAATTCTATAACCTAGCTCGGCAAGTTCCTTCATCGCATATCCGACCGTGTAATTCTTTATGAAGATGAAGGCTGTCGGCTTGGGATTCGAGGCAAGCATCCGAAGCAGTCCATTTTTCACTGCGGTGGGCGTGGGACCTTCGGAGTCAATCACTATCGGCGGCAACTTGGCATCCTTCATGGCTATGAGGTACCCGTGCAGGCGGTCTTCGTCAATAGGATCATAAATTGGACTCTGGGCTATGTTCTTCTGCCATCTGTGATTGAAGAGGCAAATGTTTTTATGACCCATTTTGAGCAGATGCTTCGTGGCATCGAAAACTCCCCATGAGTTCGAGAAATAGACGCTAGAAATCCCGAAGAAGCAGGCATTGTAGTCCATGGAAATCATGGGAGTATATAGCTCTCTAAGCTCAGTGATGAGGAGCGGATTGCAGACTTCCATCAGGACTATGCCGGAAAGCTTCATTTTTGCAAGAGAGTCGCGCAAGGTCAAAACATCAAGATTGGCTACGGAAAAATACTCGGCTTCATAGCCGTGTTCGAGGAAACTCTTGTGCAGGGAATTGAGGACATTTTCTGGATAGCTGTTTTTTTCGGAATCCCTCTCATACGCATATTCGTAAGTGGAGAGAATGGCGATCCTTTTGCTTCTGCTCACCCTCTTCGCAAGAGGCTTCACAAAACTGCCCTTGCGCCCCCTGCTCTCGATCACATCGTCCTTTTGGAGCTGTCTTATCACTTTGTGTATCGTCCTCGTGCTTGCCGAAAAACGATCTGCCAATTCCCTGACCGACGGGATGCGCGAGGAATCCGGAGAGCTCAAGATGCTCTTCATAATCTGTCTTTTGATTTCAATCGCCGAATTTGACATAAGCCACCTTTGTTTCATCTAATACCGCAAGCATCTGCATGAATTGCAATGCGCTTTGAGATACTATATCACAAACTAATCTCAATTCCTAGTCCTGTTTTCTGAATAAATGAAGCAATTTCATAAAAAATCAATTGTTCAGCAAGCATGGCACTGCAAAAAACAGCTTGCGGCTTAGAGACACAAAGAGCAAGCTTTCGTTTTTATCTGCGCAATCTGCGAACAGCATATTGCTCCAAGCAAACAGCAAAGCAGAAAGCAGTTCCAGCAACTGCTCTCATCGCTTTTTTTTGAGGATTTCCATCTGCGGACGTCTGCTCGACAGCCCCCGGTTGACCTCTATTTTTCCGCCTTCCTGGGAAAGCCCGGAGCAATACATCGCCGCCGCCATGGTCATTGGAAGCGGGACGAAATCCTGGACCTGCCTCAGCCTCCATTTCCGCGAATCAAGAAACTGATCAAGCGATTCCATGCTCCCGATACCGGATCCAGGAAAATTTGATATGAAGTATGGGACGATGAACTGCTTCTTTCCGGACTTTTGGGAAAGCTCTTCAAAGATTTGAATGAATTTGAAAAAATCCGATGCCGGATTTTTTCTCATCAGCACAAGCGTCTCAGAATCAAGGTGTTCTGGCGCAACCTTCAAATGTCCAGAAACATGCCTGGCTATTATTGCGGAAGAAAGCCGTCTTTGCCTGACAGCCAGATCCAGGCGCAGTCCGGAGCCGATGAAGACGTTCGAGACGCCTTTCACGCGCATGGCATCTTCGAGCAGTTCCAGAAGCGGATTTTCCGGAAAGTTGAAATTTGGACATATCGCAGGAAAAAGACAGGAAACCCGGTGGCACCTGGCGCAGATGTCTTCGTCTCTGGCTCCGGCGCCATAGCAGTTGGCAGTTGGTCCGCCGATGTCGCTGACCGTTCCACCAAAGAATGGCCTCCCGGCAAGTCTGCGAATTTCGCGAAGAACAGATTCGCGGCTTCTGGAACGGACAAGCCTTCCCTGATGCATCGCTATTCCGCAGAACGAACAGCCGCCCGGACAGCCTCGGTGGGAAACGACAGAATTTCTGATCATCTCAAAAGCTGGAATTTTTTCCTTGTATGATGGATGGGGAAGACCGCTGAAAGGCAAGTCGTAAATGTCGTCGAGCTCCTTCGAGGAAAGCGGAGTTTGCGGCGCTTCGACAATGAGAATCCTGTCCCCATGCCTCTGAAAAAGTTTTTTTGCGCAAAGAGGATTTGCCTCGCGCTCGCAAATATTTGCGCAGTCTATGAGCAATGCATGGTCTGCAAGAACAGAGTCGTAGGATGGGAGCTCCACGAAGGATCCATCGTTTGAAAAACTTTTTGCCTCCTTTGCTCCGAGCAGACGCGCTGTGCCGCGTATTCCAGTCAAACTTTGATTCGACGCAAGACGGGTGGCGGCTTCGGAAATCGCCCTCTCAGCCATGCCATATACAAGAAGTTCGGCTTTGCCGTCGAGAAGAATGGAAGGCCGGATTTTATCCTGCCAGTAGTCGTAGTGTGCAATTCTTCTCATGCTTGCCTCGACTCCGCCCATGATGACGGGAAGTCCTGGGAAAGCGGATCTCGCGAGCTGGGCATATACGGCGGAGGCGTGCGGGGGACGAAGACCGGCTTTTCCGCCAGGCGAGTAATCGTCCTCTCTGCGAAGCCTTCTAGCCGCAGTGTAGATGCTGAGCATTGAATCCGTGTTTCCTGAGCTCACAGCGCAGGCGAGCCTAGGCTTCCCCATTGCCTTGAGCGAGTCGGGGCTTCTCCAATCCGGCTGGGCGGCTATTCCGACGCGGAATCCCATCGAAGAGAGCACGCGCCCTACGATTGCAACACCAAAGGAGGGGTGGTCAACGTATGCGTCTCCAGATACGAGAAGGAAATCGAGGCAATCCCATCCGAGCTTGCGCATTTCAGGATTGCTCATTGGGAGAAAATCCGGACTCAGTCCCCGATTCTTCATTCGATTTCTACGCGGACGCCGTCAGGAGCTTTCACATCGAATGTCCTCCTCCCCTCCGAATCGCTGTGCCATTCGACAAATACGGAGCCATTCGGGTGCGGGTAAGTCCCCCTGGCCCATTTGATTCTGTCAGCTTTCACGCAGATTCGGACCAAACTGAAATCTGGTGCATTCGGATATGATACGCCAAGCGCATGTCTTGAAAGATAATAAGCCGGATGCGCCGACCAGGCATGGCAGTAGCTGTCGTGTGCTCGCTCGAAATATTCCCTGCAGGTCTTGAGCCCCTTTGAAAGCATGTATCCCCAGCCTTCCACCATTATCCTTTCTGCTGTCTTGACAAGCCCCAGACTGTATAGAGCCTCGAAGAGATAGAATGCGTAGGGAGCTGAAACCAAGACACCTTTAGAGCAGTCGTAGCCGTTTAGAAGAAACCCTTCCAGCTGCTTTTCAAGAAAGGATGACACGGGGGAAAGTCTGCCTCCGTCGGCGGCGACTCCGGAATTGACGGAAAGCAAGTTTGCCTGCACCGAATGCGTCTTGCGGTTCAGGTCGTCCGAGAAGCAGTTTTCCCTGCCGTCCCAGAAGGCTTCGAGAGACCTTTGCGAGCTTTTTCTCCTTCTCGAGAGATACTCCTCCGCTTTTTCTGCGTCTCCAAGGAGCTCGGCAAGGAATTGCGCCGACTTGAGAGCGCAGATATATGTAAATGTGAATGAGGCGCTTAGGCCTTTTCTTGTCATCAGATTCTCAGTCGCCGACAAATCTCCATGAAAGCCGCCATAGTGTGGCTTTTCCTTCATTCTGATGAACCAGTCAAAATCCAGAAGCCCGTCGTTCTCGTCTGCAAGCTTCTCGAACCATTCGAGATTTTTTCTGATGGGATTCCATGCAGACTTGATGAATTCCCTGTCGCCGCTGTTGAGATAGTAGGCTTGGAATCCTTCGACAAGATTCAGGGAGAAGTCCGAGATCGTATAGTCCGCCGAAGTCGGAGCGACAGCCTTGAACTTTCCGTTTTCAGCAGGATTTCCCGCATAAAGCGAAAGGCATCTCCTCATAAGCCTATGGTCGCCAAAAAAGGCTAGGTTGTTCTGATACTGTATGATTGTGTCTCTCGCGTAGTTGCCCCGCTCCCTCGTCGGGCAGTCAACATACGCGTCCTCCATGTTGCTCTCCTGCGTCCTCTGGCAGATTCGCCATATCTCATTGAAGACGTTTTCAGAGCATTCGAAGTCCCCTATCCTCTCCACCGGATAAGTGGCGGAGATGAAATTCAGTTTTTTTATTTTCAGATCTTCCGATAGGGAGCGGAAGGTAAGCGCGACATATCTTGCGCCGTAGGGATTGAAGCTTCTCCAGAATATTGACTTCCGTGCGCATTCGATCCTGGCGGATGCATGGTAAGTATGGTGCAAATATAGCTGGAGTTTCCGGTTCCGCAGACGTTCGCTGAATGAAAAGTCCGCAGTCACACCGCGCACTCCCTCAAACTCGGCTTCAATCCTGAAAAGTCTCGTCCAGCCAAGGTCGAGAATGATCGCCAGTCCGTCAGGATAATCGCTCTTTTTGAAAATTTTCCCCTGCAAATCTTGAGGATGGAGAATTTCAAACTTCTTTCCGTAGAAGTCGAGGTCGTTTTCTCGTCCTGGATTGCCTGCGGAACAGTCTCTTCCAAAATATTTCCATGAGCCGATTTCAGGCGGACATGCATCAGGCGCAAGAGGTAGCGAGTCTCTGCCCGCAATCCGCTCATGCTCTTCCTGGCTTATTTGTCCGGCATAGGCGAAGGCGAACGGCGAAGAGATCTTTTTCTCCGCTCGTATCTTCACTCCGCAGTCGGAAGGCAGATTGATGTAGAAGGAAAATTCGTCAAGATAGACTCCGACTGATCCAAAAACGAAATTCCATCCTTTCTCAAGGGGGAGCCTGTGGTTGTAGCGCAGGGAGCTGTTATCGGAATGAACTCGTTCAGGCAGTGGCTTTCCGTTGAGCCAATGCTCTCCCCAGAAAAGCCCTGCAGTCACGTTCTGCCTGCACGGGGAATGGATCCAAAATTTGAAGAGTATGAATTTTTTGCCGGTTTCGCCAGGTTTTCTGTCGAAGAAGTCAGTCGCAGGAACCCTGAACGAATACGAGATCTCGTCCCTTTTTAGGGGATAGACGCCGAGGACTTTCTCTGGCAAAATCGCTTCGCCGCCGAGGGGAGGAATCGTCCTAGGCGAGAGCTCTCCCCAGCAGTCGCAGCCTTCAAGCTCGACAGCGTCCGGCCAGGTTGAATCGTCAAAATTTTTCTCTCTCCATCCGTCGCAGTCCTGCCACTGCCTGTAGATCTCCATGGGATTTAGCGCAAAGCTGAATTTAGGCGCATCCGGATCGTATGCCTCATAGCGGATCGCCTGCCATTTCGCAGTCCCGGTGTCTAGGCAATGCGCCCCGCCGTCGGTAAATTTGACTCCACCCCAGGCGATGAAGCAGGCTCTGGTGTTTATGCTTTTGTATGTCTTTGTTCCGTAATGATTTACCAATACTGCAATCGAGTTGCGCCCCCTTTCAAGAAGACCTGATATATCGTAGCTGTCGTATTCCGGGGCGGAAGGATTGAAGCGTGCGGGACCGAAATTGACAAAGTTCCCGTTCACGAAAAGCTGGTATGCGGAGTCGGCAAAGACATGGATCTCCGCGGAAAGAGCAGGAGCAGACGTACACTCGAAAGAATGCCTGAACGCTGCGAAGATGTTCCTCCCCTGCCCTTGCCTGTCAAACCAAATATATTTCGCATGAATCTTTTTCATATGCCTGGATCTTTCATTGAAATTATCTCCTGCCTTTTCTGGCAAAAATCACCTGGCTCAACGTTTCCTCAATATGACGCAGACCGGACTTTTATACGCAGGAACTGCCTTATCGTCAATGGAATAGGAGTCGTCGCTGTCTCCCAACTCGCTAGGATTGTCCAGAATTGTGTTTCCGAAGCTCCAGGTGACAACCAAGTTGCCCTCTTCATCGGCGATGCATGAACCGTCGGATGCAAAGCTGGAGCCGACAAAAACCCAGCCTGATGCTTTGACCTTTTCGCCAAATTTTCCGAGAATCCATGTCTCGATAGGAAGCTCCCTCCCATCTTCAGTACGCACAAATATGTCGAGGAGCGAGCCCTGGGGAAATAGGGAGTCCGCCTTTCTCGCACCATTCTCGACGCCGAAAAGCGTGAGGGCAAGCTGAAGCTTCTTCGGCTCGACATCGCTCACCAGAAGGCTTTCATGCATCCTGCCGGCCTTTGTGCAGACCAGGCACTCAATAGGCCCGCTTGTCATGTTCAGCTTCGCAGGAAAGCTCAGTTCGTTCTTGTGTCTGTCAATCAGGATTTCGCCGATCCTGACATTGAGCTCTGGAGTCGCCTCGCCTCCGATCAGCTTTAGAATTTTCAGTTCATTTTCAGTGAATGGCGGCGAACCTGATGGAGCTTCGGGGACAGCCGGGGGGGTAGTCTTGGCTCCTTCTGTTTCGGCACAGGAAGAGAGGAAAGTCAGCGTGGCAAGGAACGCAAAAACAACTGCGCATCTGCGGGCTGAAAATTCAGGAAGGGGAACGCTCCGATTCTTTTTCATTTGAACTCCATTTTGGGTTTTCTTGTCATGAGATCGAGAAGAGCCTTTCGGGGATTCTTTTCCTCGTAAATTATGCTTCTCACTTCGTTGATGAGCGGCGTTTCGACTCTCTTTCTCTTCGCCAGGCGCCAGGCGCTTTCCGATGTCGCGACTCCCTCTGCCACAACCAGCCCCATCTCCTTCCTGATATCCTCGATTTTCCTCCCTTTGCCCAGCTCCTCTCCGACATGGCGGTTCCTGCTGAATTTACTGTAGCAGGTCACAATCATGTCTCCGACTCCGCTAAGCCCGGCGAAGGATCGCGGATCACCTCCGAGCTTCGCACCAAGCCTGGACATTTCTGCAACCCCCCTAGTGAAGAGCGCAGCCTTGCTGTTGTCTCCGAGCCCCATGCCATCTATGATTCCCGCCGCTATTGCAAAAACGTTTTTAAGCGCACCGCCAAGTTCGACGCCAATAGGATCTGAGGAGCCGTATATGCGGAAACGCTCGTTCATGAAGATTTCCTGCACTTTCTTGACAAGCCCGGACTTGTCCGATGCCGCGACAACTGCCGTCGGAACGCCTCTGGAAACCTCTTCGGCATGGCTGGGACCAGAGAGAACGACATATCGGCATTCTCCCAGGAAAAGAGAACAAAGCTCACTCATCCTTAGAAGAGATTTCGTCTCTATTCCTTTTGCCAGATTGACAAGAATCTGCTCCTTCCTGTGGTATGCCCTGAATGCCTCGAGAGTCTTGCGCATATATTGAGATGGAGATGCCAGAACGACGATTTCCGCACCCTCCACGGCCTCTCTCATGTCCTCAAAAAGCCTAATTTCCGGAGGAAACTCCACTCCAGAAAGAAAGCGCCTGTTCTCGCGGAACTTGCGAATCTCGCAGATATTGTCCGGAAATGGCCCCCAAAGGCTCAGCTCATGGGAATTTTTTGCAAGGAGAAGCGCGATTGCGCTCCCCCAGGCGCCATCGGAGAGAACTGCAATCCTGTGCTTGGTCTTATTGTTCATCGCCCCCTCCGTTTTTGCTTTTTGAAAAGCGGTTCTCTGTTCCGTTCATGAGATTTCTTATGTTTGATCTGTGTCTGTAGATGTTCAGCGCCGCCAGGACGACAAAGAGTCCCAAAAGAGTTGTGGAAGTCTTTTCAATGCCAAGACTTGAGATTGCGACTGAGATGATCGGCAGTGCAAGCGCCGCGATCATGCTGGCGAGCGAGACGTAGCGAGTCGTGTAGAAAACAATGATCCACGAAAGCGCCGCCAAAAGAGTCGCCAGCGGGCTCAACGCAAGCAATGCTCCGGCGCTGGTCGCAACCCCCTTCCCTCCCCTGAAACCGAGAAAGATTGTCCAGACATGACCAAGAACTGCAGAGAGCGCCACGGAAACAGCCAGAATATCGGAAAAGTCCTGGAGAGCACTTTTGGACGCTACTAGATGGACAGCCAAAACTGGCAGAGCTCCCTTGAGAAAATCAAGGATGAAGCATAGGGTGCCCCAGCCTTTGCCAAGAACACGTGTCACATTTGTCGCGCCCGGATTTCCGCTCCCATGCTTCCTTATGTCTATTCCATTCAATTTTCCGATGATGAACGCCCATGGAACCGCGCCGAACAAATACGCCGCAATAGATGCGACTGGAAGAAAAACTGCAAAATTGCTCATTTGAATTCCTTCCAGGCTCTTTTGACGAGTTCGGCAGTTTTGAGCAATGCCTCCGGAACAACGCGGGAATCTGCGATTACGGGCATGAAATTCGTGTCCCCGCTCCATCTGGGGACCATATGGAAATGAATGTGATCCTTCACTCCGGCTCCGGCGGCGGCTCCCAGATTAAGCCCCGCATTGAAGCCGTCCGGCCTCATCAGCGCCTCCAAAACCGCCTCTGATCTGGCAAGAAACGCGAAAATTTCAGACATCTCCGCTTCATTCAGAGAACTGAGCTTTGCCAGATGCCTATATGGCGCGACAAGAAGATGTCCGGAATTATATGGATACCTGTTGAGAATGACGAAAGCGCTTTTCCCGCGAGCGACTATGAGCTCCTCGTCGCTGGAGCTGCTATCGCGGTCCTTTCCGCAGAGGAAGCAGAGCCCGGATTTTTCAGATCTTATGAATTCGATCCTCCAGGGTGCCCAAAGATTTCTGTTGTTTGAATCTTCCATGGAATGCATATTTTCCTTTTTTAAGATAATTTAATTGAAATGGCGAGAATTCAAGCTATCTTATGCGGCTCGACTGAAAATTCACATCAAATCGGAGCGTTGGAATTATGAAGAAAGATTTCCATCCGCAATATGGAAAGGCGAAGTTCATCTGCGCCTGCGGCGAAGTTTGGGAGACAAACTCGACAAAAAAAGAGATGAAAGTCGGCATCTGCGCGAAGTGCCATCCCTTCTTTACAGGAAAACAGAAGCTTGTTGACACAGCCGGAAGAGTGGAGAAGTTCCGCCGCCGCTACGGCATGAAGTCGGAAGAATAGCCGCAATACCCGTCATTGGCGCCTTCTTTTCAAGGAAATACGCCGACGGGTTTTTTCTTTCCATACCTTCCCCCACAGCACAATGCAGATCAGCCCTGAAAAGATATTGCCAGCCGTCTCTATGATGCGTGAACGCTTTGCCGAAATAGAGACACAGCTATCAGATCAGGCCGTCTTCTCCAAGCCCGCCGAATGCAAAAAGCTTTCGCGGGAAAGAGCCAGACTGTCCGTTTTTCTTGGCGACTACGACAAGTGGTGCGCGACTTTGAGGGCGATCGCCGAGAACAAGGAGCTTGCCGAGAAGGAAAACGACGAAGACTTCAAGAGACTTGCCATTTCAGAAAATGAGAAGCTCAAGGCCGACGAAGAAATGCTCCAGAACAGGGTCAAGTCCGCCCTGATTCCTCCAGAACCCAACGACGGCAAGGACGCGATCGTGGAGATCCGCCCTGCGGCAGGCGGCGAAGAAGCCTCGCTTTTTGCCTCCGAAATGTTCAGGATGTATGCGAAATTCGCAGAAATTAACGGATGGAAAATTGAACTGCTGGATCTTGCTGAAACTGGCCTCGGCGGCATAAAGGAGGTCATCTTCTCGCTCGCAGGCGACAATGTCTTCTCCCAGATGAAGTTTGAAAGCGGAGTTCACAGAGTCCAGCGCGTCCCCGTGACCGAGTCTGGCGGCAGAATACACACTTCCACGATCACAGTCGTCGTCCTGCCGGAAGCCGAGGAGCTCGAAATAGAAATCAAACCGGCCGATCTCAGGATTGACTTCTTCAGATCCTCCGGACCAGGCGGACAAAATGTGAACAGAACTGATTCAGCCGTCCGCATCACCCACATCCCGAGCGGGATAAGCGTCGCGTGCCAGCAGGAAAAGTCCCAGCACAGAAACAGGGACACCGCCATGCGCATTCTGAGGGCTAGAATGCTGGAGGCGAAGCAGTTGGAAGAGGCTCAGCGCCTCAGCGAATCAAAAAAATCCCAGATCGGCAGTGGCGAAAGAAACGAGCGCATAAGGACTTACAACTTTCCTCAAAACAGAGTGACCGACCACCGATACGGAGTTTCCATCCACGATCTCCCTGGCCTGCTCGAAGGCAAACTCGAATCCCTTCTCAGCCAGATACTCCTCTGCGAAAGCGAAAAACGCCTCTCGGAGCTTGTCCGCTGAAGGTTCACAACATAGGCTCAATCCCTGTTATTTGAAGATAAGGCGAACTAAATTTTCTTCCACAAAGCCGCAGAGACGCAAAGATTTCACCTGGGAACACCGAGCAGCAACTCGGTATCTTGAAGAGAGTCGACAGGATCTCGGCTTGACTTTTTCACTCCTAGTAACTAGTTTTTAAAGTAGAAGGCGATTTTCTTAATCTCCGCAAAAAAATGTCAATTTTCACGCCAAACGAGTATAGACGGGCACAATAGCAGACTTGTAAGGAAGCGAGAGGCTGAAATGGGCGATCAAAGAGAAGTTTCTGAAAGATCTCGGACCTTTTCAATATTGCTATTTTTCATTATGGCGCTTTTACTGTACGTGCTAAGCGTAGGACCAGTTGCCCGCTACTATGGTAAAATGACGTCTGATATGCCAATGCCACCGGGCTATCGTTTTGTAGAAGCCTTCTATTACCCAATTTTGTGCTTGCGAGAGACTCCGCTGGAGCCCCCTTTAGACTTCTATGTGCGCCTGTGGGTAGGAGAATAGCTAAATAATCACATAAAAAGCGATTTCGCATTTTGCAAATTCAGAATTCCTGACTCGTGGAAATTGCTGTTGTCGGGATTTATCTGCCTGTGCGGGCACGCAGACAGGTCGGTATCGGGGTCGGAATCGGGATCGAATCTTATTCCCATGCATCGATTCCGATAGCGACTCCGATTGAAACAAATCAAATATATGTATTCTTCCATAAGATTATAAGTTTCCATATACAGCTCAAGAAGTTTGAAATTAAAGACAGCCTAAAGGCTGGACTCCAGCGAAGAGCGGGAGAATCTGAGATATTTTTAGAAGTTGAACAGAGGAAAACATGGAATGAAGCCGTCTTCCATGAAATTGAGGAGTCCAATCTGGAGTCCCCTCCCCTCACGGCTTACATTGACAAGTCCGATTTGCAGAAGGGAGCCTGGGCTTGTTTCAGGAATCTGCTCTTCGGATTTTCCTGGAAATGTTTTCCCACGTTTTGTCTCTTTTGAGATTGCGCCTGTCCAGTTCAGAATTCCGAGCTGTGATGCAAAGCTTGGCTCATAGGATTTTGCTCCAATCAGATGCCGCAATTCTATCGCCACCGGCTCTCTGATGAAATTTAGAAGTCCTGTCTGCATTCCATCGCACTGGCCCAGCGCATTAAAAAGCGCGCCAAAGGAGAGTCCGCGGCTTCTTTCTGAAAAAAGGACGCCGGAGGAGAAAGAAATGCCGTTCAGATTTTTCCCTTTTATGAAGAGGGCGCTGAAGACGATTCCATCGGTATTTTTCTCCGTGACTGCTGAAAGTCCGCCGATCAGGATTCCGTTCGAGTCTCCCTGGACTCTGCTGTAGACCGGTCCCAGCGCAAATCCATTCACTTCTTCAGAAAAATCAATGATGGTCCCGCCAATGCTAACCCCATTGACATTTTTTCCATATGTGGCCAAAGAGCCAATGCTCAATCCGTTCAGCTCCTTTCCACCGGCACCAAGGATGCCCAGTGAAAACCCGTCGAGATTTTTAACGGCGTTTATCCCGCCGAGGCTAAGTCCAAAGACGTCTGGCAGGGCGTCGAAGTCGTTCTTTTCCCAGATGTCAAAGTTCAGGGGACCGACCAAGTCTGCGGCGGGCAGGCTGTAACCCTCTCTGACAGCGAATCGGACAGGGGACCATGCAAGACGTCCGTCTCCGTCGGCTTGACTATCATTTGAGGAAGTCGCCGGCGAGCTACCGGCAAATGACTGCATTGAGAGCAGGAAAGAGATGATTAAAGGAACTGCTGTTTTCATAGTTTACCTTTCATTGTGCCTTGATGCTCAAGAAACTTGGATCTACTGGGACTTCCAGTCTGATGCCGCTTTCAGAGAGAATTGAGATGTTTCCCTCGCCAAAAAGGATGTTTTTTACGCGGGCTCCGAATTTTGGGGAAATTTTCGCCAGTCCCTGTATGTAGTTGACGGTGAAAGACTTCCTATCACTGAGCTTGACTGCGGTGGGAAAGCCTGCATCCGAGATGCAGTTTTTGCTGGCAGATGCTTTAAGCCCGTCGGCGAAAAATGAGCATGTGTCTTCCAGCGCAAGACATTGGTTGCGTCCGCTCCACGGGAAGCTGTGCCTGCCTCGGCTAGACATCCAAAAGACGGTGCCCGGAAGCACTGACGCATCCTTGAGTGCATACCATAGATATCCTGATTTTGGGAAGACTGCGGCAATCCAAGCCGGAGATTTGCCAGATTTTTTGAATATCTGCAGAAGGTCTTCGAATCCGTCCTGGTGCGGGAACTTCGAGCAGTCCGTGTAAGGAGCCTCGCTCCATAGGCTTGGAACTTTTTCAAGCTCCTTGAACTTTGCGCCAAGCGCGAGAGATTGGTAGTGCCCCATCTTCGGATCACTGAAAAGACCTGGATTGCTCATGCCAAAGACGAAGGGACTGCTCGATATGGAGACGTTTGATTCTCCAGAAGGAATAGCAAGTGTTGCATGATGCCCGATTGGCATCGTTCCGCTGAATCCTTCCAGGATGTGCGAACTATAGACCGCGTTCTCGCCTTCGACGAATTTGAGAGTTTTCCTGATCATGCCTGGGCGGATTTTTGTTTTCATCGAGAGGGATATGGAGGATACCGAGCCGCTTTCAGAAAAATCATCCAGCTTCCACGCGCTTGAGGCCGCCTCTCCATGGCATGGATGTTTTTCGCCCTTGTACTCGGGGCTGTTCCCGCCGAAGGGGAGACAGAAGAAATCCCCACGAAGGGGAGCAAGAACCGGTTCAGGGAAAGATTTATGCCCTTCATTCTGCCAGGGGCTGATGTAGTAGGGGGAAAGCGGCTTGGCACTGTCTTTAAAAAACACAACTGGCGCCATATGTGCGCCAAGCTTTGTCAGGAATAGAGAAATGTTTCTATTGGAAAAGCTCCATCCGTCCTGAGAATTGTTCCTGGCAATTTTAAGCGTTCCCATCTTGGATCCTCCATTTATTTTTGACTATAGAGCCTTGCAAAAGCAATTGGCTATTTTTAGTGTAAATTGAATTTTTGAACATGAAACGCATTTTTGTGATCCAACTTAATTCTGTTAAGGTAAAAACAAAAAAAACAAGGAGGCTATCAATGCGTTGTAACACTAGCATGTTTTCGCAAGTTGTCCAGTATCTTGATCTGGACTTTTACGCGTCGTCTATCAAAGAGTACGGCTCAACAAACAAGTTCAAAAAGAGACAAGTTCAAAAAGAGAACAGGGTCATACTGAATGCCCCCCAACTTAAGCGAAACAGAACCGTAATTTAATCTCAATCCGCCGTGCCTGCCCATTTCTCCGGCCTTTGAAAATTATTCCATGGAAAACGGGGTCATACTTGGGGTGTTAAAAAGAAGCCGCTTTTTTGAGTTTATCTG
>DYRX01000072.1 GCA_020718525.1 Victivallis vadensis | reverse complement strand
AGTCCTCCATTTCGTCTTTTCCCAAATCGGGTGGTAGGAGTTCCATCCGGAGTAGGAAGGATCTCTGTAAACATAGCTGGTCATTATTCTCGTTCCGTTCACAGGGGAAGGGACAAATTTCGACTGCGCCGATTTCAAGTCGCTGTATTGATTGCTCCAGCAGAAAAATACATTGTCTGCCTTCAAGTAGTCTTCTGCCCACATGATTCCATGCCCATCCCAGCGATTTCCAATGTATGCGTAGTCTCCGTGCGACCAATGGTGGCTGTTGTAGAGGAGGGGAGGAGCCTCTCCTGCATAGTCTTCGCTGTAAACCCTCACGGAAAGCCCCATCTGCTTGAGATTTCCAGTGCACAGAATTTTCCTTGCTTTTTCTTTCACCAGCGAAAGAGTGGGAAGAAGAAGTCCGGCAAGTATCGCTATTATTGCTGTCGTCACGAGAAGCTCTATCAGCGTGAAGGAATGTTTTTTCATCGCAGTCTCCCGCTTGCTGTTTGCTCGATAAAAGCATGAATCATGCCAGTGCACGGCTCCTTCGTTGCCCGGAGAAATCTGCCTTTCAGCGAAGAGGCTGTTTGTCTGGGCGCAAGTGAAAACGCAGGCATCCCGATGGCGATTTTCCCAGCAAAGACCGCGTCTTTGCAATGACATAAAAAAAAATCAAAAAAAAATTAAATATGCAGTTGTTATTTTTCAGGCTCAGCTAATTTTAGAGACATGCGAATTGGTGTCAGTTTAAAATCATGGAAAAGGTTTGGCTTCGAAACAATGACGACAGAAGAGCGATTTAGCAAAAAAAATGAATCTCGCCTTGCCATATGCGTTTACACAGCGGCGCCCGCAATCTCCACGCCATGCGCCTTCCTCGGGGGAATGAAGACATCTGAAGCATCTTTGAAGCACGTTGAAGACACTCTGCACATGTATCCGTGAAAAGTCCCGCGATTGAATCGCGATTAACTATAAGTTCTTAATACTCAACATTTTACAAGCAGAATTAAATTGAAGGTCGCAGTCACATATAGCACAAAAGAAGGGCTCGAAAAGGAGTTTGCCGAGTTTGGCGGCAGGCAGTTTTCGGGTGAAGACGAACCTCCCCCTACTGACTTCTTCGCGGAGGGCGACAGTTCCGCGACGATAGATTCTGTTCTTCAGGCAATTTCTTCGCTTGGCCATGATCTGCGCGGATACGAGGCGGATGCCGACTTGTGCTCTCGTCTTAGATGCGACCCGCCCCAGCTTGTCTTCAATATGGCGGAAGGCCTTTTCGGCGCATCCCGCGAGTCTTATGTCCCCACTCTCTGCGAAAAGCTCTGCATTCCATATACCGGCTCGGACCCGCTAGTTCTTGCCGTCTGCCTCAACAAGGCAAAATGCAAGGAGCTTCTCTCGTTTCACGGCATAGCGACTCCAAAATTCGTCCTTGTCTCGGAAGAAATGTCCCTGTCCGCGCTCAAGAAGCTTCGTTTCCCAGCAATCGTCAAGCCAAACTGCGAAGGGAGCAGTAAGGGAGTCTTCAACGATTCGGTCGTAAAGGATTTCGAGTCTCTCCGGGCGAAGATAGAAAACAATTTCAGGCAGTATTCCCAGGCGGCGATAGTGGAGGAGCTCATTCTTGGGCGGGAATTCACCGTCGCCACTATTGGCAACGGAGACGGGATGGAAATTCTTCCGCCTGTCGAGATCTGCCATTCTGAACTCCCAAGCGGCGCCTGGCCGATCTATTCATACGAGGCGAAATGGATCTGGGACCGTCCCGAAAAGCCGCTCAAAATATTCGACTGTCCGGCAAAGCTCTCGAAGCCGCTGAAGGCCAAAATTGAAAAGCTCATTCGCAGGACTGTCTCCGCGATGGGGATACGCGACTGGTGCAGAACCGACATCAGGCTCGATTCCGAAGGAAACCCGCAGGTAATCGAGATCAATCCTCTTCCGGGAATTCTTCCGAATCCCGAAGACAACTCATGTTTTCCCAAGGCGGCAAGAAGCGCCGGGTATTCCTACCCGCAGATGCTGGGCAAAATCATTGACTGCGCCGCAAGGAGGAATGGAATAAAATGAAGGCTGGCGGCAAAAATAAAATCCTTGTGGCATACAACAGCCCGAGACAGGACAGGCGTGAAGACCCCTCCTTCATCTCCGAATCGGAGGTGGAGGATCTGGCAAGGCTTGTCTCCGGGACACTTTCATCGGCAGGGTTCGATTCAGAGCTCTTCCCTGTCTGCGAAATTCGCAAGGATCTGAAGAAAATCATCTCGGTCAGCCCTTCTCTCATATTCAACCTCTGCGAGGGCTATCAAGGGGAGTCGCGCTTTGAAATGAACATCGCCGCCGTCTGGGAACTGCTGGGAATACCGTTCACGGGAAATTCATCGAGGACCCTTGCCCTCTCGCAGGACAAAGCCGTCGCGAAATCCATATTTGAATCGAGGAATATTCCGACGCCAGCATGGGAGATATGTCCGGAATGTCCTTCTGAAACTTCTCTCCGCTATCCTCTGATCGCAAAGCCTTCCAGAGAAGACGCCAGCCTGGGAATCGGAACCGACCCGCTTGTGAGAAATCTTGACGAACTAAAAATCAAAGTTTCAGAACTGCTCGCCAAGTTCGACGAACCGGTTCTGCTTGAGGAATTCATTGATGGCAGAGAGTTCAATGTCGCGATCCGCGACGACGGCTCCGGCCCGCGGGCACTTCCTGTCTCTGAGATTGACTTCAGCGCCCTAGACGATTCGTCTCCCCGCGTGACAAGCTACGAAGCCAAATGGCTTGAAGAGCATCCTGTCTACATGAAGACGCCATCAGTATGCCCGGCAAAAATTGACGCGGAGCTTGCGGGCCGTCTTCAAGATATTTCTTTGCGTGTCTTCAAGTCTTTGGAGGGCAAAGACTACGGACGAGTTGACCTCAGAATGGACGGGGAAGGGAGAATCTATGTTCTCGAATACAATCCGAACCCTGCCATAGCTCCGGACGCCGGATTCCACAAGTCGCTTCTCGCCGAGGGCGTCGGATTCGGCGATTTCCTATCGGATCTCGTCAGAAAAAATTTTCCACCATTCAAGAAGACAGGAGAAAACCTGCCATGAAAATCAGACCCATGAAGGCGGACGACAAGTCTGAAATTATGAAGGCTATATCTGACACGGGGATGTTCAGTCCGGCGGAAATTGGCGTGGCGGAGGAGCTCATTGACATTTTTCTCGGCAATCCGAGGCAGAAGGACTACCATGTCTGGGTCGCCGAACTTGAAGACGGCTCCGTTCCCGCCTATGTCTGCTATGGTCCGACGCCGGCAACCGAGGGAACATTTGATCTGTATTGGATTGCGGTCTCCCCTGAGCATCAGGGGGAGGGACTCGGTAAAAAGCTCCTCGAATTCACCGAGGAAGCTGTGATAAAATCCGGCGGCAGGATGCTCATAATCGAAACGTCTTCGAAAGAAAAGTATCTGCCCACGCAGAATTTCTATCTGCGCAACGGCTATCCGGTCGAGGCAAGGATAAAGGATTTCTATAGCGCCGGCGACGACAGGCTCATTTACGTGAAACGTTTTACAAATAATTAAATCCAGGAGACAGTTCCGTCATGGAAGAAGAATGGCAAAGGCAGTTGAAACACAGCATCAGAACACCAGAAGAATTGGCTGAGCGCTTCGATCTCGATGTCGAAAAGCTCAGGAATGTCTGCCGCAAATTTCCAGTCTTCATCACTCCGTATTACCTCTCCCTGATCAAGGAGAAGGGAGATCCCATCTACAGGCAAATAATTCCGGACGAGCAGGAGCTTGATAACAAGGAACTGCTCTACACGGATCCGCTTGCCGAGGACAGGGACTCGCCGGTGCACAACATCGTCCACAGATACCCGGACAGATGCCTCTTTCTGATTTCCCACACCTGCGCCTCATATTGCCGCTTCTGCACAAGAAAGCGCAAGGTTTCCGATCCTGACAAGATCTGCGGCGAATTCATTGACGAGGGCATCGAGTACATCAGGAATCACCCCGAAATAAGGGATGTCATCCTTTCCGGCGGAGATCCGCTAATGCTCAGCGACAAGCGTCTGGAGGGGATTATCAAGAAGCTCAGGGCGATCGGACACGTCGAGATCATCAGAATCGGCTCGAGGGTTCCATGCTTCCTTCCGCATAGAATAACTCCGCGTCTTGCCAATATGCTGAAAAAATATCATCCCATCTACATGAACGTCCATTTCAATCATCCGGACGAACTCACGCCACTTGCATGCAAGGCGCTCGCCAGGCTCTCGGAGGCCGGAATTCCCCTTGGAAACCAGTCTGTCCTGCTCAAGGGAGTGAATGACAATCCGGACACCATGATGAAGCTCAACCAGGCTCTGCTCAGGGCGCGCGTTCGGCCGTACTACCTCTATCAGGCGGACATGGTTTATGGAACAGAGCATTTCAGGACACCTGTCGAGACTGGAATCGAGATGATCAAGGCGCTCCGAGGATGGACTTCCGGCCTGGCAGTCCCCCATTTCGTGATTGACGCCCCTGGCGGCGGCGGCAAAATCCCTCTCCTGCCGAATTATTTGCAGGATATAAACGGGGATGAAGTCCGCATGCGCAACTACAGAGGCAGAAACTTCACCTACCTCCAGCCGGATTCGGACAATCCGTTCCAGCAGGAACAAAAGGTGCTTGAATTCAAAGCCGTGAGCTTGTAAACTCCTCTGCACATAGAACTAAGAGTTCCGCAAACTACGTAGTTCAGTGGATACTTGCGGCGGCGCTCCCGCTTAATCGCAGGCTGAGGGTTTAATTGTTTCTAGTTTCTTGAAAGGATTCCATGGAAAATCTTGAATTTTCGAAGAAGGACGATGGCTCTCTTGTCTGCTCCTTCACAGGAAGGATCGAAAGCGCCGTCTCCGCGCAGATCGAGGACAGGCTTTTCGACGAAGTTCTCAAAAACCACTCCGCAATCATCTTTGATCTTGCCGCGGCGCAATATGTTTCGTCGGCGTTTCTGAGAATCTGCGTCAAGACGGCGAGAGCCTCGAGAGACAGGATCAAAATCGTCAATTTGAACAAGGAAAACATGAAAGTCTTCAAAATGACCGGGCTGGACAGAATCTTTGACCTGTTTTCTGCGGAATCTTGAACATGCGTTGCAAAATCGGAGCCGTCAAGCCGGCGAGGGCGATGAACTTGGATTGTGCAAGCAAGTATGGCGTTTTTTTCGTTTTCCGATTATAGCTTTATCGAGGGGCTAGGGGCTGGAATGGGTATGAACGACGCCAATCGAAACAATGTTATCGCACTTTTCGATAGTTCCGCGGACAAATTTCCCGGGAAACCCGCTCTTGTCTCGGGGGATTTTCGTTTGACATACCGCGAGCTTGACACTCTCTCGGATAGGATTGCCGCCAGGATAATGGCTCTGTCCAAGGGCGGAGAATTGCTGGTTCCACTTTGCGCAAGCAGAGATCTTGGCACCATAGTTTCACTGCTAGGAATCATGAAGGCTGGATGCGCTTACCTTCCGATAGAGCCGGACGCGCCTGAGCCCAGAGTTGCGCAGATTCTTTCCGAGCTCTCTTCGGAAATAGCAATATTAGACGGCCGCGGCTGGTCCTCAAAGCCAGAATTCAGAAATTTTCAGACGGTCTTGACTCCAGACCTTGAGCCCGGCGAAATATCTTCGCCTTCGCTTGATTTTCCCGAGATTACATCAAGCCGCCTTGCATATGTGCTCTTCACCTCCGGGTCAACTGGCAAGCCTAAAGGAGTCATGATAGAGCATGGCTCCTTGCTGAACATGATTGAGGCCTTCGAAAAAATCGCGCCAGGGTCCGAGCCGTTTTCAGGAACATGTCTCACGCCTTTTTCATTCGACGTCTCTATATGGGAGATATTTTCGGTGCTCTGCTATGGCGGCGCTCTGCATTTGCTGCCGCAGGGATTCGCCGTGAACGTCCCAGCTCTTGTGAGATATCTTTCCGAAAATGAGATATCGAGCTCTTATCTTCCCCCTGCAATACTGCCGGATCTCATTGACGAATACAGGAGACGCCGGATCCCATTCAAGATCGCCCGCATGCTTCTGGGTGTCGAACCGATAAAGCAGAAGACATTTCAGCCGATGAAGGACATGAACCCGGGAATCTCCCTGATAAACGGATATGGCCCTACCGAGACCACGATCTGCGCGACATTCTACAAGTTTGAAAAGATGCATTCGCCTGAAGAAAAGACTCCGATTGGAAAGCCCATTGACGGATACAGCGTGCATATCGTTGACGACGACATGAAAGCATGCGCGACCGGGGTTCAGGGCGAGATTCTCGTCGGCGGAGCCGGACTTGCAAGAGGCTATTTGAATGATCCTGAATTGAGCGCAAAGAAATTTGTCCCCGATGTCTTTTCAGGAGTTCCCGGCGCAAGGCTCTACCGCACAGGCGACAAGGCTAAATTTTTGGAGGACGGCAATATCGAGTTTTGCGGAAGAGGCGATTTTCAGGTTAAGATCAGGGGCTTCAGGGTAGAGCTCGGAGAAATCGAGTCGGCTCTTATGCGGCATCCGAAAATAAGCGAGGTCTGCGTGACGGCGCTTGACGCCGCGGGAGGCGTGAAAACTCTTGCCGCATATTTCAAGACGCGTGAAGGGACAGACGAATCCGTCTCTGAAATTAGAAGATATTTGTCCGAGAATCTTCCCGCCTTCATGCTCCCTTCCCATTTCAAGAAGCTTGATGAATTCCCCCGGACTCAAAATGGAAAAATAGATCGCTCAAAACTGCCATTGCCGGAAATTGACTCGTCGGGCAAATCAGCTTCGGAAAAACCCGCAGACGAGATGCTGAACACCATGATCGAAATATGGGAGGCCGTCCTGGGGCTTGGCGAGATCGCGCCAGACGATAATTTCTTCGAGATAGGAGGGCATTCGCTGATCGCAGTGCAGTTGCTTTCGAAAACTAGGGATCGGCTCGGAGTCGAGCTCGAGTTCGAAAATATATTTAAAAATCCAAGCCCGCGCGCCCTTGCCAATTTCATCCGCGAGCATGGCGGCAAGAAGTTGGGATCAATGCAGATTCATCCCCGTGCTTCAGGAATCATGGACGGTCTTCCTCTCTCATTTTTCCAGCAGAGGATATGGTTCATCGAGCAGTTCGACAAGGACAGCAACGCATACAATATCCCGCTCGAATTTGTCATAGAAGGCGATTTGCGTCCGGATCTTCTGGAAGCCGCCGTCAACATGACAATAGCTCGGCATGAGATTCTCCGGACAAGCTTTCAATCGCGTGACGGTGTGCCTTTCCAGAGGATTGCCCAATCACTGCGCGTGGAAATTCCTCTCCGCGATTTGTCCGGCTTGAGCGAGGACGGGCGTGATAAGGAGATCCGGGAGCATTCCAGAGCGAATGCATGCTTCAGATTCGACCTTGAGATAATTCCTCTTCTGCGCATGGAACTGCTGAAGCTCTCCGATCAAAGGCATCTTTTTCTTCTGAACATCCATCACATCATTTCCGATGCATGGTCAATGGAACTTATGCTGAAGGAGATTTCATCGTGCTACAAGGCACTGCTTCAAAAGCACGAGGTGAAATTGTGCAGACCTGCTTTGCAATATGCCGATTTTTGCCTATGGCAGGAAAAGATGATTCAGGGCGAAGGAATCGCAAAGGACTTGTCGTATTGGAAAAATAGGATTTCAGGCGCGCCTGACTTCCTTCCATTTCCGTCTGACTTTCCCAGAAAAAGCGTCCAGACCTTCAAGGGCGCTGAAATCAGGCGCAGGCTTTCCGCCGACGAAACGGACAGAATTGCGCGTCTCGCAAAGTCCAGCGGATCGAGCATGAACATGATCTGCTTTGCGGCATTCGCAAAGACCCTTTCCATTTACTCCGGACAGGATGACATGCTCGTCGGGGTTCCGTTCGCGTGCCGAAGCGCGCCGGGAAGCGCCGATCTGATGGGATTCTTCATCAATATCCTTCCTGTCAGGGTGAATCTGCGCTCCGGCGAGAGAACGTGCGATTTCCTCGCGAGAATCAGGGACGAGCTCAGCCAGGACTTTTCACATCAGGATCTCCCGTATGAAAAACTGCTTGCATCAATGAAGATCCAGCGCGACGCCAGCTACAATTCTCTCTTTCAAGTAATGTTCAACTATCAGAACGCATATCACGGCGGACTCTCGTTGGACGGAGCCAAGGTCGTTCAAAAGGACTTCGAGAACGAGGTTGCAAAGCTTGATCTGACAATGACCGTGACTGAAGCTGAATCCTCTCTCGGATTCGCATTCGAATACAATACGGAACTCTTTGCGCATGAAAGGATTGCGGCCTTCGCTGGACACTGCGTAAATGTCCTGAGAATATTGATTTCCGACTTTTCAGCCGAGACCGGCAGGATATGCTGTCTGGGCGAATCGGAGAAGAGATGGCTTCTTGAAGGATGCAACTCAACATGCGAGCCCCTGCCGGATCCAGCCCTTTTCATCGGGTTATTTCGCGCCACGGCGCTGGCGTATCCGGAAAAGATCGCAGTTGAATCGGACACTGACGGCACGCTGACCTATTCTCAGCTTGAGAGAGTCTCGAACAGATTTGCCAATTTTCTTTCCGCTGGCGGATTCTTGCCGGGTGGCAGAGTCGCCGTGTTTCACCGCAGATCCAAAATGATGCTGGCATCCATCATGGGCATCTTCAAGGCTGGCGGCACATACATTCCGATAGATCCTTCACATCCGAAGGAAAGGATTAAGCACATCCTTGACGACTCCAGACCGGATTTCATCGTGAGCCGACGGGACATGCTCGAGCGCCTGCCCGACATCAGGAGCAAGATGATCTTCACTGACATGCAGGAGGATGAAATTCTCTCCGCCTCCGATGCGCCTCCCCAATTTGCGCCCGAAGCGGGCTATCCAGCATATCTCATCTACACTTCAGGCTCTACTGGCAAGCCAAAGGGAGTTCTAATCATCCACAGCGCCCTTTGCAATGCATTGCTCGCATTCAGAAAAATTCTCGAGATATCAGAGGACGACAGGATGCTGGCGATAACCACGATTTCCTTCGACATCTCATTGCTGGACCTTTTTGTCCCCCTGATCAGCGGCGCTACTCTGGTGATCGGAACAGGCGACGAGGCGACTGACTTCCGGATCCTCGACGGGAAAATCATTTCCGCAAAGATAAGTGCAATGCAGGCGACCCCGGTCACTTGGCGGCTCCTGCTTCTCTCTGGCTGGAAAGGCAGGCCCGGATTCAAGGCTTTTTGTGGCGGAGAGGCCCTTCCTTCGGAGCTTGCCCGCTCAATTTTATCGAAATGTTCCGGACTCTGGAACCTCTATGGCCCGACCGAAACTGCAATATATTCGAGCATTCGAAAAGTTTCGCAGGACTCCCTCTCCGCCGACTTTGTCCCCATTGGCTCGCCGATCGCCAACACCGAGATATATGTTGTTGACAAAAATATTGTCCCGCTCCCCGCCGGAGTGCCCGGTGAAATCCTCATAGGTGGGGCCGGTGTCTCCCCCGGATACCTCGGAAGACCCGAACTCAACGCAGAAAAATTCATAGACAATCCATTCAAAAGAAATGCCAAGGTCTATAGAACCGGTGATCTGGGAGTCAGGACGCTCAGTGGCGAACTCCGCTATCTGTCAAGGATGGATGGACAGGTGAAGCTTCGCGGCTTCCGCATCGAGCTTGGCGAGATAGAGACTGCAATCGCGTCTGCACCCGGCATACGTCAGAACGTCGTCATTCTGGCCGAGGACAGCGGCGACAAGATGCTTGCGGCATACTACGTGCTCGAGCCTGGTTCGGACACGGATTCCGCCACTCTCATAAAGCATCTGAAAAAACTTCTCCCCGA
Source organism: Victivallis vadensis (assembly GCA_020718525.1). Classification (GTDB taxonomy): domain Bacteria; phylum Verrucomicrobiota; class Lentisphaeria; order Victivallales; family GWF2-50-93; genus DYRX01. The sequence goes on along the minus strand of DYRX01000072.1, from coordinate 4,420 downwards.
ATACATGATTCCAACCTGCTTCATAAAACTCCAGGCTCTGCCCCTCACTCCAAACGGAAAAATTGACAGAAAATCCCTGCCGCCTCCGCAAAGCGCAAGGACTGATGCGCTCACGCCTGCATCTCCGCCCCGGACAGAGACCGAAAAGATGATTTTTGAAATATGGCGCCGCGTTCTCAAGCGCTCTTCCAGCGGAATAGACGAGGATTTTTTCGAAGCCGGCGGACATTCCCTGCTTGCAGTCGCACTGATGAGCGAAATTGAAAAAGCCACAGGAAAAAGACTGCCGATCTCGGCTCTCTTCAGAAATTCGACCGTCCGTAGCCTTGCCTCTCTTCTTGATGGCAGACAGGAAAAGGAGGCGTGGCGCTCTCTTGTTCCAATACGTGCGGGCGGCAGGAAAAATCCTCTTTACATCGTCCATGGCGCGGGGCTCAATGTCCTGCTCTTCAATTCGCTTGTTTCAAACATGGATCCCGACCAGCCGATATTCGGACTTCAGGCAAAGGGGTTAGACGGCGTGAGCGGAGCGCTTCAAAGCATTCCTGAAATCGCATCCTACTACATATCCGAGCTAAGAGCCCAGAATCCTTACGGTCCCTATAATATAGCAGGATACTCCTTCGGCGGATATGTCGCATATGAAATGGCGAAGCAGTTGATCCGCTCTGGGCAAAAGGTCAATTTCGTTGGGCTCTTCGATACGATCGCATACATGGACAGCCATTTGTCTCCATTCGGACGCCTGCTCAGAAAAATCAGGATTCTTCCGCGCAGAATTTCCTACTCGATCTTCTCTTACCTGGCATTGTCCAAGAAGCAAAAATCTGATTTCCTCAGACGAAAAATAGAGTATTGGAAATTCAAGATTTCCGGAAAGCTTCCTGCAAAATACATGGGAGATGAAATATTGGATATGGAGAATCCCGCCGGGATGCCCCCGTTCCTGCAAAATGTTTACAAGGCAAACTATCTGGCACAGAAAAACTATGTTCTGGAGCCGTGTAAAGTTGAAATAGTCCTCTTCAAAGCCGCCAGGCAGACATTCTTCATTGACGATCTTGAAAACTATGGCTGGAAGGATTTTGCACTTGGCGGAATCTCCCAGTCTGTGATTCCCGGAGAGCATGCCGCAATATTTGCGCCACCCAACGACAAAATTTTCGCATCAGTCCTGCAGAAGGCTCTCGACGAGCGGAATCATCCTTCAGAAGCAAGCTCAGAAAAATGAAGGACTCAGAAGCATTTCGCATCCCTTTTTCAGGCGCGGCAGATGTATATCTAGTGCCGCTGGGCGAGCTATCCTCTTCTCAAGTGCCGGTACTATCAATGTATTTGGATGAATATGAGACCGAAAGACTTGCAAGGTATCGGCATGAATCCGACAAATTGCGCTTCGCAGTCGGCAGGCATCTCCTAAGACTTGCCGCTTCAAGGATTCATGGATGCGATCCAAGCTCCGTGAAAATAGCGCTGGAAAGCGGAGGCAGGCCGTTTCTGCGATGCCCGGCCAGCCCTTTGAAATTCAGCATTTCACATTCTGAAGATTTTGTCTGCATTGCCCTTTCAAATGACAGTGAAATCGGCATAGACGTGGAATGCGCGCCAAAAGATATTGAACTCGAAGCACTTATGGCATGCCATTTCCATGAAAATGAGAAAAAAAATGTGCTGTCATGCTCCGGAGACGCAGAAAAACGCATGGAGTTCACAAGAATATGGACACGGAAGGAAGCCCTGGCAAAGGCAATCGGCTGTGGACTCTCTGAAAAACTTTCCCTGCTGGATCTTTCTGCCAGCGATCATGTGGAATACTTGTCCTCATCCCTTTGCATAAGGACACGCAGGCTCTCGGAAAGATCTTTTCTATCCGTCGCAATATCCTTATGAGGTACGGATTCAGTAAACGAACGTAGTTTACCGGATCCGTACTAGAAGAGCTTTTGCAATCAAAAGCTCAATGCCCTATTTTCTGATTTTCGAGCACCAGGACGGCTGTGGAGGTGTAGGTGGGAAATCTTTGCCTGTCTCCTCTTTCCAGACGACCCTTCCGCCTTCGGCCAGACTTCTGTTCGCCATGTCGGCACCCAAGATTGCAGACTTCGCCTCTTCTCCGCTAGCAAGAATTGCAGGGTCGACGGCAACTCCCTCTTTGAAACCAAGAAAGCTTGCAAGCATTCTCATGTCGGCACCGCCGTGCCCATGCATTCCGCCCTCATCCTCGAAACTGATCTCTTCAGCCTCGGCTTTGTCATGCAAAATGCCATCTTTGTCGGCGGATTTCTTCATTTTGATTACGCGCAGATATTCCTTGTGGGTGAGTCCGTCCTGACCGGCTTCTATCGAGCCTTCCGTGCCGACAAACTCAAAAAACACGTATTCTCTTGGTCCGAAATTCGTCAGAATGTAGTTGCCTATTACACCGCTTTGCATGGTGAAATTGACAGTGTAGTTGTCGTAGATGCTATGGCGATCGGAAAAAACACATTTGTCGCGGATGTATCCGTCCACATGTTCGGCATCAATGTACATCTTTCTGTAAATCCCATCCCATACGTCCATGTCAATGGCATGGGGGCAAGTCTTTTTGAGCTGACATGAACTGCATCTTTCGCCGTGGGCGGGCATTTTTTTCTCGCGGTAAAGAGCCCTTGAGCCCATTGCCTGGGCGCAGACTGGCGTATCTTTGAGAAGCCAGAAGATGAGATCGAAATGATGGCAAGCCTTATGGTTCAGCATTCCAGCGGAGACGCTGAAATCGGAATGCCACCTGTGAAAATAGTCACCTCCATGTGCGTCCCCAAGTATTTCTCCAGCCCTGAAGGAAAGAACTTTGCCAATCGCCCCTTCTTTCAGAAGCTGTTCGATTTTGACTATCCATCTGTAATGCCTGTAGTTGTGGGCAACTCTTACCTCGACGTTCTTTTCCTTCGCCTTCGAAAGGATCAGATCGCATTCCTCCACGCTGGTTGCCAGAGGCTTCTCCACCCAGATATTCAGACCGCCCTCTATGCATTTCAGACAGACTTCGGTGTGCACCCTGTCCGGAACGCATATCACCGCCCAGTCCGCCTTGCTTTTTACTATGGCTTCGTCCAAATCCGAAAACATGGGAAGATCGTACGGGATTGGTCTCTTTTTCAATTCGGCGTAACATGCCTTGCAACGCTCTATGTTGGTGTCCATCAGTCCGACAATGCGTGCCTTGTCAACAAATTCCGGCCAGCCTTTGTCAGGCCAGCCCAAAAGTCCTTTGGCAAAAGTCGGCAGTCCTCTTCCTCCCATTCCAACCAGCAGAAAATTGATTTTCATTAAAAAAGACTCCTTCCGAGAATATGAGATTTAAATAATACAGCAGTTGCGACGGGCATAAAAATAATGTCAATCATATGAAATTCAAATTTAAAAATGATTTTTGACATCGAGCTTGAGAGGTTTTGATTTTGAATTTAATCAGCGCTTGAAGCACAGAAGTCTTCAGCGTCTTCTTTCTGGCAGTTTAATTTTGAATTCAGCTACCCTGCGGCGCTCGTCTTCGGAAACGAAGCTGAAGGAATTAGTCCGGAAGCTCTTGAATTCTGCGCCTCAAGACTATATTTACCAATGAACGGAATCAAGCGTTCAATAAATGTCGGGAATTGCGCCGCAGTCGTGGCGTATTCCGTGCTCAGACATTGGAAGGCATCTCATGAAAATATGCATCTGCGGTAAAAATTATACGGGCATACTCTCCCACATCGAATCTTTGCCTTTTCAAATATTGGACAGCCCGGAGCATGCCGATGCGATTGTCACCTACGGCGGCGACGGAGCTCTTCTAGGAGCCGAAAGGGATTTTCCAGAAATACCTAAATTCCCGATCAGAAGCAATGGCGACAAGCGCCTCTGTCCGGAGCATTCCAGCTACAGGCATCTCTTCGAAATGCTCCTCGATGGGAAGCTCAAAACATTCAAGTTGAGAAAAATAGAGGGACTCTCCAAATCGGGGCTTGTCAAAGGAATAAACGACGTCTTTCTACACAATTCCAACCCGGTAAGCGCGATCCGATACATGGTCAGGATTGACGAAGAGGCATATTCGGAGGAAATCGTCGGAGACGGAGTCGGTGTCTCCACTGTGCATGGAAGCACTGCATATTACAAAAGCATAACTCACAGCGTCTTCAGAGTCGGCTTGGGGCTCGCCTTCAGCAACAGCACGGAGCCAGTGAACCATATGGTGCTTCCAGAAGGCTCTGTCGTGTCCATTAAAATAACCAGAGGACCTTCTGTCATGGTCGCAGACAACAGCCCGGATTTCATGAACATAGAGCCCGGCGAGGAAGTGCGCGTCCTCCTCAACGACGAATATGCCACAATCATGGGGCTTGACATCTTCATGTGCCCAAAATGCAGAAAACTAAGGCATGCAAGTGGCTAG
>DYRX01000071.1 GCA_020718525.1 Victivallis vadensis | reverse complement strand
CCGCGAGAAGAACTGGAAGCGATGGGGCCCCTATTTGTCGGAGAGGCAGTGGGGGACTGTCCGCGAGGATTATTCCGAATTTGGAACCTGCTGGGAATATTTTCCCCATGACCATGCCCGGAGTCGTGCATACCGCTGGGGGGAGGACGGGCTTCTAGGAATTTGCGACCGCGAATGCAGGCTCTGCTTTGCTCTAGCTCTATGGAATGGCAAAGATCCTATCCTGAAGGAGCGCCTTTTCGGTCTTACCAATTCAGAAGGCAATCACGGAGAAGATGTAAAAGAGCTCTATTCCTATCTAGATTCAACTCCCACACATTCCTACATGAAGGCCCTCTATCGCTATCCTCAGGAACGCTTCCCGTATGAACAGCTTGTAGAAGAAAATCGCCGCAGAGGTCTGAAGGAGCCTGAATTCGAGCTGGCGGACACGGGCATCTTCGATTCGATGCGCTACTTTGACGTCTATGCGGAATACGCAAAAGCCTCGCCTGACGAGATCCTGATCCGGATCACTGCATATAACCGCGGAAGGGATGCCGCAGAGATCCATGTTCTTCCAAGTCTCTGGTTCAGAAACACTTGGATATGGGGGTGCAGGCACGAAGGATGCACGATGAAGCCAAGAATCGAGCCTGCTTCCAAAGGTCTTCTCAAGGCTTCACACGAAACTCTTGAAGATGTCTTCCTGCACTATGATCTGCGCGACCATGGCCTGAAGGATGTCCTTTTCACTGAGAACGAGACAAACACGATGCTGCTCTATGGAAATGCTAACTACACGAAATTTGTGAAGGATGCATTTCATGGATTCATTGTCGGTGGAAATCGGGATGCTGTCAATCCGAAAATGCTAGGGACGAAGGCGGCGCTTCATTATTTGATGAAAATTCCTGGAGGCTCGTCTGCAAGCATCTGCCTGAGGCTGAGTTCGGATGGAAAGCTCGGAAAGCCTTTCGCAGATTTCGAGCAGATATTCTCCCTCCGTAAAAAGGAGGCGGACGACTTTTTTGCCGGCAAATTTCCTGCTGGGGCGCCAAGCTGGCAGATAGAGACTTCCCGTCGCGCCTATGCAGGACTCCTCTGGAGCAAGCAGTTCTACCATCTTGTAGTTGAAGACTGGCTCAAAGGGGATCCGTCCATGCCCGAGCCGCCTGACGCACGAAAATTTGTCCGCAACTACGACTGGAATAGTCTTTTCTGCCGCGACATACTTTCCATGCCTGACAAATGGGAGTATCCATGGTTTGCGGCGTGGGATCTGGCATTCCACATGATTCCTTTCGCCCAGATAGATGCGAATTTCGCAAAGCAGCAGCTCATTCTTCTGCTGAGGGAATGGTCCATGCATCCGAACGGGCAGATGCCAGCCTACGAGTTCAACTTCAACGATGTGAATCCTCCTGTGCATGCCTGGGCATGCTGGCGCGTCTATAAGATCGGCGCAAAAAATGGATTTAAAGACCGCCAGTTTCTGGCTTCGGCGTTTCAGAAGCTGCTCATGAATTTCACCTGGTGGGTCAACAGGAAAGATGCAGACGGCAGGCACATTTTTTCGGGCGGATTTCTGGGGCTTGACAACATCGGTGTCTTCGACAGGTCAAAACCTCTTCCAGGTGGCGGGCACCTAGAGCAGGCCGATGCGAGCGCCTGGATGGCGTTCTACGCCGGGACAATGCTCTCGATCGCGCTCGAACTCGCGAAGGACGACCCAGTCTACGAGGATTTGGCTTCAAAGTTCTTCGAGCATTTCATCTCGATCGCCGACGCCATGAACAATCTTGGAGGATCGGGGCTCTGGAACGAGGAGGACGGCTTCTACTACGACCGCATCAGACGAGACGGCGAGAGCATCCCGCTGAAAATAAGCTCCATGGTCGGGCTCATGCCTCTCATTGCAGTGGAAATCATTGACTCCGAAACAATTGAAGCTTTGCCCGGATTCAGAAAAAGAATGCAGTGGTTCATCAGAAACCGCAAAGATCTTGCCTCTCAGATAACGTTCATGGAGCATGATGAAGAGGGCAAGGGAGGGGACGGACGTCTGCTTCTTGCGATACCGTCGAGGCGCAGGCTGGAAAGAGTTCTCCGACGTCTTTTCGACGAGAGCGAGTTTCTTTCTCCGTTCGGCTTCCGCGCCTTGTCCAAGAAGCATGCAACTGAGCCATTTGTATTTTTTGCGGAGGGAGCTGAACACCGCGTGAACTACGTGCCGGGCGAATCGGACTCCTGGCTATTCGGCGGCAATTCAAACTGGCGCGGTCCCGTCTGGTTTCCAGTAAATTATCTGCTTGTAGAGGCGCTTGAGCGTTATGGACGTTTTTACGGGGACAGCCTCAAACTAGAATTTCCTACGGGCTCCGGAAACTTTTACAGCCTGGCTGAGATTTCTATGAAAATGCATGGGAGGCTCGCAGGTATCTTCAAGCCGGATTCCGATGGGAAATGTCCCTATCACGGAGAAGACTCGCGCTTCAAAAATGACCCGCACTGGTGCGAGATAGTCCTCTTCCACGAATATTTCAGCGGAGACGACGGGCGTGGAATAGGCGCGTCCCATCAGACCGGCTGGACCGCACTAGTCGCTTCATGCATATCAAAATGCTCCCACGCAATGGAAGGAAACTTATAAAGATATTCCTTGTTCTTGTTGATTCTGTGTCTTAGATTTGCTTGTGCGGAAGGACTTCCGCCAAGCAAATCTAGACTTTGAATAGTTCCGGATTTTCGGAGAGAAAAATAAGAGAGCACCGATCAATTATGGAGATTGCGGAAAGATGATGACAAAAATCAGATACGCCAGCTTCCTTATCTTTAGCGGACTTGTCCTGTGCATATTGTTCTATTCTCTGAAGGTGAGGACTCTATATGCGCCACAGGGGCCTTCCGTCATCCGCCAGTTTCCTGTCATGGGGACATTCGCGGAGCTTCAATTCTACGGGGATCAGGCTCCTGCTGGCAAGGCCGCAGACCTGGCGCAGAAAAAAATCATGGAAGTCGAAAAGGTCTTCAACATCTTTGATCCGCAAAGCGAAGCTTCCAGGCTCAATGCGAGCGCGGCGGAATCGGATTTCCACTGCTCGCCAATGCTTTGGAATCTGCTGTCGAAGGCTAGACGCTTCCACAAAATAAGCGGCGGAGCTTTCGACATTTCCTGTGCGCCCCTGATGGAGCTGTGGGGCTTCTACAAGAAAAGAGACGCGGTTCCTCCCGACGAAGAGATTTCTGCAGTCCTCTCCAGGGTTGGTCTTGACAAAGTTATTTTTGACGATGAAAGGCATTCCGTACGCTTTTCGGTTCCAGGCATGCGGCTGGATTTTGGTGGGATTGCGAAAGGGCTTGCGGTTGATCTGGCGGCGGAAGCGGCGCTTTCCGAAAGAGTCAATGCCGGAATTGTCAACCTCGGCGGAAACCTGCGATGCCTCGACGCTCCGCCTCCAGGGAAGCAGTACTATTCTATCGGAATACGCAACCCATTCAACAAAAACGAGATATGCGGTGCTGTGCAGATGATGGACTGTTCTGTCTCGACCAGCGGCAACTATGAGAAATACAGGATGATTTCTGGGAAAAAAGTCACTCATATCATGAATCCCAAAAACGGACTCCCAGTGGAAAACATGGTTTCTGTCTCGGTCATATGCAAAAGCGCATGCGATGCCGATGCATTGTCAACATCCTTCTTTGTCGCAGGCGATTCAATTCTGCAGGAGGCAATCCGAGAATATCCATCCTTGCAGTTGCTCATAGTGAGAGAGTCCGCCGACGGAAAAGCTGAAATCAGAAAAATCGGTGAAAAATGGCCGGACTGCCTCGATCTCGGCGTCAGAAATCCTGAAAATCAAGGTGAAAGCCTGCCGCCTTCAGATGAGAATCCTTGACTTTATCATCTTTAACATTAGCTTATCGTCTCGGTTTTTCCTCTATCATACACATATAAAAGCGAGGTCCTGGTGAACAATTCCACAGTAAGAGGCGTAATACTTGCGGGAGGCACAGCTACAAGGCTCAAGCCATTGACCAACGTGACCAACAAGCATCTTCTGCCGGTAGGTAGGAAGCCTATGATCTACTACCCCATCGAAAAGCTCGTCGGCGCAGGAATCAAGGACATCCTCATTGTGACTGGCGTTGATCACATGGGAGATGTCGTAAGCCTTCTAGGCTCGGGCAAGGATTTTTCGTGCTCATTCACCTACAAGGTTCAGGACTGCGCCGGCGGAATTGCGCAGGCTCTTGCCTTGGCAGAGGATTTTGCCGCCGGCGGAAGCCTGGCAGTCATTCTCGGAGACAACATATTCGAAGATTCGATTTCCAGATATCTCGCCGATTTCACCAGACAGGGCGGAGGTGCCAGAATACTGCTTAAAAAAGTCCATGACCCGGCGCGGTTCGGAGTCGCCGAGATCGGAGGCGACAGAATACTCTCGATCGAGGAAAAGCCCCTCAATCCCAAGTCCGACTATGCCGTAACCGGGATTTATTTCTATGACCGTGAGGTCTTCAAGATAATAAAGACCCTCAAGCCGTCCGGACGGGGCGAACTCGAGATCAGCGACGTCAATGGAGAATATGTCCGCTCTGGGAAAATGGGTTTTTCGATGATGAACGGCTGGTGGAGCGACGCAGGGACTTTCGATTCCCTCGCCACAGTCCAGAAGCTTGTCTTGGAGAATCCTCCAAAATGACTTCGATGGCTATTCTCGGCGGCGCAGGGATGCTCGGATTCGATCTCTCTAAACTTGCAAAAAAAATATTTCCCGTCCTGCAGACATATGATCTGCCATCTTTCGACATCCGGAAAGATTCGGACATCCGTTCCGCCCTATCCGGCATGGATGTCGCTGTCAACTGCGCGGCATACACCGACGTTGACCGGGCAGAGTCCGAGCAGGAAAAGTGCAGTGAGATCAACGCATTGGCACCAGGAAGACTTGCGAAAATCGCAAAGGAGCTCGGCGTATTTGTCATTCATGTGAGCACGGATTTCGTATATGGCGACGACGGAGTCGCTCCGCTCGACGAGGATGTTTTGCCCAATCCGCTCAACCAATATGGAAAAAGTAAGCTTGAGGGTGAGCGCCTCCTCGCCGAATCCGCCTGCGATCATGCTATATTGAGAATAGAATGGACCTACTCGAAGCGCGGAAACAATTTTGTGGGAAAAATCATTTCTCTGGCAAAAAAGAACAGGGCGATCAAAGTGGTGGACGATCAGTTTGGATCTCCTACACACACACGGGAAGCTGCAAAGGCGATCCTATGTCTGGCTCAAAAAAGAGCATCGGGTCTTTTCAATTTCGCCGCGGATGGCTATGCAAGCAGATTTGACGTCGCAAAATTCATCGTTGACAGAATTGGTCTCGACTGCGAAGTCATGCCTTGCCTGTCTTCGGACTTTGCAACGCCGGCAAAAAGACCTGAAAACTCCCGCTTCAACTGCTCGAAGATTGACGCTCTGCTTGATTTCGAGAGAAATAACTGGCGGGATGAAATGGCTATTGTCCTTGACAAGTGGCCGTCGTTGCCAGGGCTTTGATTGCGACATTTAACGTAGGTATTCAGTAAACTACGTTCGTCTACTGAATCCGTACTAACCGTATCTTCTTTATAGTCAGGGAATAACAATATTTTATCTATATGCCTCCGCCAACGGGACAAGTCTGTCCGGTGACGTCAGAAGATTGGCGAAGCCGCTTTCATAGAGCATGTTCTTGCAGTCATGGATATCGCGTCCGCGGTGCCCGCTTGTTTCCTCTTCCGTATCTCTGGGATTGGCTCCGCTCTCGGCATATACGGTGTTAGCCCCTGATGTCAATCCGAGAAGATTTGGCTCATGCACTGCAATACTGCATGCGCCTGGGCAAGCAAGAGTCGCCAAGGCGACAACGGCAACAATCTGCGCAAGACGAAGTTCACTTATCTGTCCGCGCGAAGCCAATGGAGCCGATGGGATATAGACACGTCTCATCGCCGCATGCTGAAAGCAGTCATATTCAACTCCAAGATATATCTGCTCTGCCAATTCTTCTGGACTGTGCTCTGGTCCAATAGGTTCACAGCAGTAGTACCAGTCCAAAGATGCCTCCTTGATTGTCCTAATCGTCGCCTTGCGATCCTCTGGCAAAAGTGCCGTGTCTGTCCCTTCTCTTAATCGGCAAACATGGTAGGCACCATTAACGCCGGCGGACTTAAGATCTAGAGCTTGGAATCGGTCAAAGTCACCGATGTTGACGACAATCTGCGTCTCCTTGGGAATCTTAGCGCGCAGAATCTGGACAAGTTTGAGCAAGCGGCGAATGTCAAATGTGTGCATAGTCATCAGAAATAACGCATATAGCTCGTCTGAGGCTGTGAAGCTGAGTGCATTGGCGACGATGTCTTCGTCAGACATTGCACTTGGCTTGAAGTCTGTGTGTCCCTCTCCAAAACTGCAGAATTTGCACTTGCCCGGACACGCCGCTATTTCCAACCCGATCTGGCCGAGTACTATGCCATTGTTCGCGAAACGTTGCCGTGAAAGGGCATCGGCGACAGCCCGCATCAGCGATGCTTCGATGGAGAGTTCATGAAATCCCAGCAGATAGGCGCAGTCCTGCTTTGTGGGAGCTTTGCCTTGACCCGTCTCGTCAAGAATGCGCTCAACTGTCGCATCTGTCCTCATCGTTGCTAGACGCATTACTATGCTCCTTTTTTCTTTCAATCTCCACAGAGACTCTATCAGCATCTGATATGATTCCAGGCTTCTCGACTCGGACATTGACAGATTCTACCATTCCGTGCTGGAGACATTTTGCCGCGACTCCCTCGGCGATGCTTTCAATCAGATTAAAAGTGCCTGTCCCCACAAAATTGGCAATCTCCTTCACAAGCCAGGCGTAGTCAACCGTGTCATCAAGATTGTCGGAAAGCCCTGCCTTGCGAAGTTCGCAGAAGACGCAGATGTCGAGGACGATCGGAATGCGCTGTAGCTTTTCCTCCGGGGACACTCCTACAAAGGCGCTCAGCTTCAGCCCTTCTATTCTGATTTTATCCATTGAGCCTCCTGCCAGCATCAATATAGATGGTCTGTCCGCTTATGTGATCGTTTTTTGCCAGAAAGATGCATGCGTCAGCGATTTCGCGCGTCCCGGCGCAAGATTTCAGAGGCGAAACGGATTTTTCAAATTTCATTTCAAGGCTTGTCGAGCCTGGAGGCGGAAGCACCGCGCCGGGAGCGACAGCGTTCACTCTGACTAGCGGAGCCGCAAGCAGTGCGAAAGGTTCGAGAAGCGAATGAAGCGCCTTTTTTGAAAGCTCGTATCCTCCTTCGAATGAAGAATTTCTGCACACGCGCTCGTCAAGAATGTTGATGATGATTCCTTCCTTTTTCCTGTTTTTGCAGAAGGCCTTCATAAGAGTCAGTGGCGCCAGAAGATTTATTTCCAAATGAGCCCGGAGCTCCGCCTCATCTTCTTCGAGATGCGTCCGGTGACGATAGATAGCGGCGTTGTTGACTAGGACATCAGCCCTCGCAGATTCCTCCACAAGTCCAGCAAGCTCAATAGGATCCGCCAGATCGGTTTTGAAAGAAAAGTGCCTTGCTGGACTGTTTGCGCCGATCTCACTTAATAGGGACTGAGCCGCCTGATCTGATTTGAAATAATGCAGAGCAATTGATGCGCCCTCCGAAGCGAATGCTCTGACAATTTCCGCGCCAATCCTGAGAGCCCCGCCAGTCACCAGGACAGATTTCCCTGTCAGATTCATATTCCCAGCTCCTTATATCTTTCCAATTTTATCATGGCAGGTCTGCCGAATATCTCCACATGAAGTATCCTGGCCTTGTAGGAGAAGGGGTCAAGATAGACGGCTTTTTCAGCCAGTTCGCACGCCTTCATTATGTCGTGATTTTTCAGTGCAAGTCTGGCTTCCGAGACGAGCTTGAGGCTATCCGCATAGTCTTTCTTGCTGATCACCTTGAATAGTAGGTATTTATGGGAAAGCGAGGGAAGCTCCTTCGGGGGTTCTATCTCGTAGAATCCGCGCAGTTTGTCGCGCTCCCGCTTGTGATAGAATCTGAATACTGGCGCTTCCCGCGTGAAATTCTCGGCATCTGCGCAGTATCTTGAGGAATCCGGATGCATGGCGCCGTTGTAGCCCTTGTCGAAGACGTAAAAGTCAACTCCGTATTTCTCGCAGAATTTTGAAAGATCCTGCTCGTTTCCCTTGTAGATGATTTTGAGGTATTCCTCGACCATGTCGCGGGTCGCGGGCAGTTCAAATTTAGGCTGAAGAACTATATTTGTCCCGCAATAGGCTTTAAGCATCGGGGAAATGGTGAATGCGGTCAAAACTGTCTTGCCCTTCAAATCTGCAGACCTCATCCAGCGTATCAGATCCGATGTTTCTCCGATGTACTCGCCTTCATAGGATCTTCCCCCGCCTTCAACCAGGCGTAAGGAGATGTCAAGTTCAGATAGGAGCGCAAGCAGCACGAGAGTATAAAGCACTGCTTTGGCGAAGCGTTTTGTTGCGCTCCTTAAAATATCTTCCGAAAGCAGTGCGCATGCGACACAGATGAAGATTATTGCAAGAACATGGAAACGCACCATGAAAATAAAGAGAAGGAAGAAAAATATCGAGCAGAAGAGGGGCAGTCCAAGTGAAGGAGTGAATCTTGAGAACTTTCTTTTTCTCGAGAAAAAGCGGATGCAGAGAAGGATTGCCAACAGATATGGCATGGCAGGAAAGAGGAATCTGAAGATGCGCATTGTAGCGGAATGCAATGCGGGCGTCCACAAAATTCTCGAATCAAAATCCAGCAGGGAAGGCAAAGCCGGCTTGACATTCATGAACTTTATCTTTGCAATCAGAAGAGAGAGAAAGTGGCTGTAGTTCGCGCCATAGGAAAAGACGCTGAGAGCAAATCGCCACGCCACAATGAAGAAAAGTGCGGATAGGGAAAAGACCAGCATCCTTTTTACGGCATTGTCTCTTCTGGAGCTTAGCAGAGGCAGGACGACAAGGAGTGGGAATATGACTGCCATCAGGGGGGAGGCATAAAAGCTGTGGGCGCGCAGATATGGAACGAGAAAGGCGGCTAAAATGGCAGTGGCATAGGAAAGATAGACAAAAGTTTTCCTCCGTCTGGACATGGAACCTATGCGGAAAAGACGAATTATCTCATAAAGACCCCAGATGGCAAAGCAGAGCTGAGTCATGTCCCAGGTTGCGAGCGCTAAAAACTCTGAGATCAGCGCCAAGACAATCCAGACAGCCCGGCCCTTTCCAAGCCAGGCCCTGGAAAATGTGAAGAATGAAATTATAAACGGGATTGCGAACAGCTCCCGTATCAGATCCTGTCCTGTCGCCCTGGAAATCGCCGCCGGGGCAAAGGCATAGATCATTGCGAAGAGAAGTGCGTGAAGAGGCTTGACTCTGGCGAATATCAGCCACAGAAAAATCAGTCCGGCGCTGAGGCTGATCCAGGCGCGCATCTGAATCCTCGCCCAGCGCGTAAAATCAGGGGAATCCTCGAAGGGACTGCCCGGGGACTCCGCAACTCCGAAAAACAAATTCTTCAGTCTGTAGCCATATCCAAGAAAATATTCGAGACCGATGGACATCTGAGATGCGACAGGGACTTTTTCAAGTCCTGCGAGCTCCTCATCGAATTTGGGGATTCCTTCGCCCCGGGCGACCCTCAGCGAGTAGGAATACATCATCGCGCTTTCTCTCGTGAACGGAAGAAAGTCGGGATTCTTTTTTTCTTCATTTCTAAAGTGATGGTATCTGGCGAAATAAGCGGAGGCGACGACAATTGCAAAGAGCAATATGTTAAGCAATATTGATCCGTATCGTGCTCTCTTTGTCATGATCGTCAAAATTCCCGGCGCATTCTCGAAGACGCAATGCCAAGCTCTTCGCGATACTTGGCAACCGTTCTTCTTGCGACTGGAATGCCATCCTTGTTGAGTGCCTCGCAAATATCATGGTCGGAGAGAGGGCTGGAAGAGTTCTCCTTTGAAATCATGTCCTGTATTTTTTTCATGACAAGCCTGGATGAGATTTCCTGTCCATTGTCTGCATGATAGCCACCGGAGAAAAAATATTTCATCTCAAATATTCCGCCTGGAGTCTGCAGGTATTTTCCGGCGATCGCGCGGCTTACAGTCGTCTCGTGGAGCCCGATCTTGTCAGCGACCTGCTGCATTTTTAATGGGCGGATGCCCTCAACTCCCTTCTCAAAAAAGTCGAATTGAGTGTCAATTATTATTTCGACAATTTTCGCAATTGTATCCTTCCTCTGATCAACGCTTCTTATTAGATTTTTCCCCTGGAGAATTTTTCCCCTGATGTAGTCCTTGTCCTCCTTGGATATGGATGGGGATTCCAGCAGTTCGAGATATTTGTCGGAAATTCTGAGCTTCGGGATTGAATTGTCCAATGGGACAGCCTGGTACGAGTCGCCCTTTTTTTCTATCGCGAACTCGGGCACTACAAATGCCGGTGCTTCAGATGAGATAGCAGATCCTGGAAACGGGTTCAGCTTTTTAATTTCGTCGAGAATTGATTCAAGCCTATCCATAGTGATCCCCAGCTTTTTCGCGACAAATGGCAGTTTGTTGGTACCAACATCGTCCAAGTGTTCGCGCACAAGCCTCGCCGCCATGGAATTCTGCCTTCCCTTCGCCTTCAACTGCAGAAGAAGGCATTCCTTTAGATCCCTTGCGCCAATGCCCGGCGGATCAAATCTATGGACAATTTCAAGGGCATCCTCCATTTCGCGCAGATCCGCCATGCCGACGGTCGCCAAGTCCCTGAGATTGCTACGCAAATAGCCTCTCTCGTCAATGCTTCCTATAAGCAGTTCCGCCAGATGCCTTTTGTCTTCGGGACATTCTGAGAGCCTAAGCTGTTCGAGAAGCTGTTCCTGCAAAGACGGCTCCTCTGTGATCGAGTCAAAAAAATGCTGGCGCTTCTCCTCGTCGTCCTCGCTTCTGCTCCTGTAGTTTATTTGTGGCGGAAGCTGATTTTGCCAGCTGTCCGCAAAACCCATCAGCTCCGAAAGCTTTTCGTCGGATCCGCTGTCTCCGCTGTCCGAACCGGAAGAATCGTCAGAATCGGCTTCAGAATGGAGCGGGATCTGTGCATCTTCAGGGGAGTCCTGCTCGAGCACCGGATTCTGGGCGAGTTCCTCGCTTATCTTCGCCTGCAGTTCAAGCGCAGGCGACTGCAATATCTCCAGAGACAGAATCTGCTGAGGAGTTATTGTCTGTTCCTGCTTTAACTGCTGGCTTTGATGTATGCTCTGCTCTATCATTTGATTTCGATGATTGAATTTTCCCCTTTTCCACGAAATTGAATCAACCGCTTGAAAATATAATGCCGCAAAGTAATATCGCAAATCGCAGGAAGAGAAGCCGACAAAAAGACAGGAAGAAAAGATGGAAGCAATGAAAATCGTGTTGATAGGCGCGGGGCAGATAGGAAGCAGACATCTGCAAGGGCTTGCAAAACTTCAGATTCCCTGTGAAATCAGCGTGTATGATCCGTCCGAGCAGGCACTGACGACGGCTCAACAAAGATTTTATGAAGTCGCAGATGGAGCTTCTACGCCGCGTCTTCTCTCTTCTTCAAAGATGGACGCTCTGCCAAAAATTGCGGACATGGCTGTCATTGCGACCAATTCCGACACGAGGCTTACCGCAATGCGCGAACTGCTTTCCAGAACGCGCGTGAGAAAAATCCTTCTCGAAAAATTCCTCTTCAATTCCTTTGCCGACTTCGAAGAGGCTGAAAAACTGCTTGCGAAATTCGCAGTTGAAGCCTGGGTAAATTGCCCCCGAAGGCTTTTTCCCCAGTATCGTTATGTAAAAGACTTGATGAACAGAGACGAATCGCCATTGACCATGCGCGTTGAAGGAGCAAACTGGGGGCTCGCGTCAAATGCAGTTCATTTTCTGGATCTTTTTTCATTCATTTCAGGGGAAAATCATTTTGATCTTGACGCCTCGGGAGTTGACGCCATCCCTGTGGAAAGTAAAAGAAAAGGCTTTGTCGAGCTTTCCGGTCGAATCGAAGGCTCGAGTAGATCTGGCAGACTGGCTTTCTCTTTGGAATCCAAAAGAGTCGGACCTCTTAGTGTCTCGCTCAGCTTCGAATCCTCCCGCGGAAAAATACGAGTTAACGAGACGGCAGGAAGCTTTGAGCTACTTGCAGTGGACAGCAAAGACGATCTGAAGGAAGTATTCGCCATGCCAAGACAAAGCGAGCTTAGCGGAAAAATAGCCGAGGCAATTCTCACCGGCTCTGACTGTGGACTGCCATCCTACTGTGAATCTGCGGAAATCCACAAGGCGCTCCTGCGTCTCTTCACCGCGCATCTGGCAAAGTACGGAACTTCTTCCGAAAGAATCCCCATAACATGACACGCAATATATAAAACGGAATATTCCTGCCACGCATTATCCTGTCGGACAATCCCTCATATTCCATCCTTCGCCTTGCTACCTCCCCGGTGTAGGGCGACGCTTTCACCTGCAGTTATCTTTACCGGAAGCGTAACTACCAGGGGGAGTTTTTCATTTCTTTTTTGCAGTACAATATCCGAAACGATTTTAGCGGCATAAGTTCCCATCTCTCCTTCAGGAACATTCACAAGCGAACACTCAAGTCCATTTTCCAGAGTCCGAGCTCCCGATCCGAATGCGAGAATGCTGATCATTTCCGGAACGTTAAGTCCACTTTTAACGAGGGCACGGCAAACCGACTGCGCCGCAGTAAAATTGTTCAAAACTGCGGCGGAAAAAGGTTTTTTAGCATATTCGGACGGTATGAGCAGATCTATCTCACTGCGTTTAACGGGGAGAACAATGCTTCTCGGCAGGAGACCGAGATCGCGCATCGCAATCGAATAGCCAAGACTTCTAGCATCATCAACCGGATCGTGGAAGGGGCTGTCGCATATCCTTTTTTCCTCATCAAGCTTTATGAATGCGATTTTTCTGTGACCTTTCTTTGCGAGATGTTTGACTGCAAGATGTCCGCCCCAAACATTGTCATACACCACGGACGGCACCCCAATGTGGGAAGCGTTGTAGTCCATGGAAATTATTGGAATCCTGATTTTTTTAATTTCTGTTATGAGATAGTCACTGCTGATTTCAAAAAGGACAATCACTGCGGCTTCTTTTTTCCTTAGTCTTTCAATTATGGAGAACTGGTCCAAGCCGGAAATATTGAAATGGGTCAATTTGAGATTGCATTTTGCAAGACCATTTTCAAACAGGCTGACAATGTTGCCCGGATACATATGTTCTTGCATTTCTTCCGAGGAATACATCGAAATCAGGACAATGTTGTCAGAGTTTTTCGAGACAAACGACGGATTGATGAAAAGTCCGCGTCCGAACTCCGGACGCAGTACCCCCTCTTTTTTCAGCTGGTTGGTCACCTTCTGAATCGTCATTTTGTTTACAGCAAAACTTTTTGCCAGGTCTTTGATTGTCGGAAGGGGACGGGAAAGGTTGAATTGTCCGTTTATAATTGATCCGAGCAACTGTTCCTTGATTTCCGCGTTTTTTTTAAAAGGCATGGACTTCACCATCATTTTGAGCGTGGAAAGAATGCTTCATTCCGTTTTGAAGATAGACAGTTTCACGGAGAAATCAATAAGAAGATCCAAGGCTCTCTAAAAAATCCCAATTCTAGACAAGCATAAAAAGACCTCTTGAAATTCAATTTCAGCTCAATCCTCCATTTTGCGAAGCGACTAAAACGCCAACAGCCTCTTGGAGCTGACCTATACTGCATAGCTGACCGCAGAGGCAATAGACTTGCCACAGCTATATTTCACTGGCTCAAACAAGCGCAATATTTTCCACGAACTCCACACTTTTTACTATGTTTTCATATTCAAATTTTAGGAGCTCCTCTTCAGTCAGCGATCTTCTGAATGGCGAATGGATTTCAATAGTAAAATTGAAGCTTCTGCCCTTGCTATCAATAATTTTCGAGATTATTTCCTTGATCGGCAGTGTTCCCTCGCCAAGCGCGCAGAAGTGGCATTCAGCGCCAGGCAGACCGACAGGGTCTGCGTCAGGATAACGTCCTACTGCGCAGACATCTTTCAAATGGGTGCAGAAGATTTTATCTTTCAAAATTTCAAATGCCTTGAGGACATCTTCTCCGCATGCCGCAAAATTTCCGCTATCATAGCAGATCCCAAGATATTCAGAATCAATTTCCTCCATTAAAAAGGTTAAATCTTCTAGAAAAAGATCAAAATGGTTCTCAAGTGCGAGCGC
>DYRX01000383.1 GCA_020718525.1 Victivallis vadensis | reverse complement strand
GGCTTTCAAGGAGTCGAACACAATTCTGTACTTCGAACTGAGCTCGATTTCGATGAAGCCATTTTTCACAGACTCGATTTTCTGGACAAAGTCCTTCAGGTTCCTTACTTTGGAGGAATTTACAGACAGGACTGGTTCATATCGAAAATTCTGATAGCCAATATTGCCGTCGTCTGCAAGAACGTCCGAAAGAAGAACGACCTCGTCTCTTTCCTCGGTGACTTCGCCGTTTACCGCCAATTCGAAAAGCTCCTGAGGAGCCTGGTTCCAGTCGTCCCAGCAGTCCAGATAGTTTGATGTCAGAGGCATAAAGAGCATCCCAGATGATATGTAATATCTTGGAAGCACGTCATACATGCGTCCTTCGACAAGAGAAGTCATTCTGCCAAGAGGATAATCTATCTCAGTTTCCGTCCCATCTCTGAGTATCTTGAAGATGCACTTGTCTCCAATTTTCTTGAGCCAGAGCATATAGTTCATTTCAATCCTCTGGTCGTCTCTGAAGGGAATGGTGCCATCGTTGGCGATATTCTTGCCGTCAATTTCCAATATCACATCGCCTTTTCTGAGCAGACCTTTCTTCTTTTCATTCTCGCTGATGAAGACAACAAGTATTCCAGTCTGCCGGTCTGACATTTTCGCCCATTCTCTCATGTCCGGATTTTCCATGCGCATGCCCCTGAAGTCCAAGTCAGGGAATCCGTCATAAATGCCGTCCGCCACATCCTCCAAAAAATGTTTTACGATTGGTGCTGGAATCATGTAGGCAATGTTCTGTCCTTCCGGGACCTGCTGGAAAGCTATGCCTGCAATTTTGTCGTCCTTAATGACAGGACCGCCGCTGTTGCCAGGATTTATTGCCGCATCAATCTGAACTCCGAGAAGATAGCTTCTACTATGCGAGTAGGCAATCATTTCTATTCGGGACACAACGCCATCTGTCATGGATATGTTGTCGCCTCCGAGAGGATATCCCATCGCGGAAACCTTGTCCTGAAGAAAAGGCAAATCTCCGATTTCAAGGGCAGTTGTCCCTTTGAAAAAGTCGGGGTCCTCGACTGAGAGAAGCGCCAGATCGCACTGGTGTCCGGCAATATCGAGCTTTGCAATATATTTTTTGGGATCGCCCTGCTTCCTTACCATGATAAAGGTCGAGTCTGCGACAACATGAGCATTGGTGATGATCTTGTTCCCCCCGATGATTGCCCCTGAGCCGTTGCTTGAAGTCTGCACTCCATTCTGCCAGGGCTGAAGATAATATGGCTTGCTTTGAACGGAATAGACCTTGACGACAGACGATTTCAGATCGGAGCAAAGCGAATTCAGCGATGCAAGCAGAACTGCGAAAGCAATCATAGAGAGCGATTTTCTTCCCATGCGAATCTCCTCATGTTATAGATTAAATTATATCTTTGATATTTATATTAGACTGAAATCGGCATACGCGCCCTCTTCGCTGAACTTGAGTTCTCTGGCGCTGATTTTGAGTCCTGCCGTCTCAATCTCAGCACTGCTTTTGATGTCGATGTTTTTAGCATGAATGCTGAGTCCCTCTGCCGAATATTTCAGATCTCCATCGGCAAAACTGCACTTGTCGCTCGCGAAGCGCTTCAAAAGCCTGTTGATGTCCGAACCCGTCAATTGAATCTTTGACATTGCCATTCTCCCTATTTGATTATTGAAAAATCAGCTTTAAGCATTTCTTCTCTCTTGCTTCCAACACACAGCGAATGAAATTTTAGCAGATCCGTCAGTTTCATCTTGCCGCCTTCGCCGTCCGGGAGCTCCACTGAAGACAAGTCGTAGTCGAAATCGGACATCCCATGCACTCGAAACGCTCCAATATTTCTAAGCCAGGGAGCCAATGCGAAAATTAGGCTGTCTATCCCTGGAATATTCTGGAGTCCGCCCATGAGAAGGCCGTGAAAGAGCAGTTTGCCTTTCAATCGCCTGCCATCAATTTCCAGAAAGAGATCAGCTTCAGGTTCGCTTCCGATCATCTGTCGGAGGATATTGGTTCTGCCTATCAGAGGAATATTGATCCAGCCTGGCATGAAATCATAATTCAGCGACAGCTTCAAATGAAGATGTTCTCCTTCATGCGAGGCTTTGACATTTCTAACCGGTCCGCTCTGGCACTGCACGAATATCCAGCTGATTAGTGAGTTCACGGATATCTCGTCCAACGCAATCATGCTGTGATCATGCTTTGCCATTATCTGTATGTGCTCTGCTCTTGTTTTTGTGGATCATATGCTTGATGCCTTGGCGCCTTTCTGGGAGATGATTCCATGTGCTTTATCCTTAGAGCCACTTGGCTCCTCAACTAATTGTAGTTCCGCCCGATTCTGTCAGTCCTCGATCGTGGCTTCTATGATCTGAGCCTTGCCGTCCTTCCATCTCCTGTATTTTTGCAAGTCATTGCCTATCATGCGCCAGCACAGGAAGACAACTGCGGCATCGTCTATCTGACCAAGAATTGGAATGAAGTCAGGGATGATGTCAAGCGGATTCAGAACATATAGTAGAGCGAATACTATCGCGGAAATGCACCACCAGGGAATTTGACGGTAGTCCCCTGAGAAATAATCTTTGATCAGCATGAAGAAAAGCCTGACTTCTCCGACGAACTTTTCCAACGCCCCCGTGAGTTTGCCCTTCACTTCCTTCTCTTTTGCAATGACTTCCGACAAATCTTCATCTGTGATTTTCGACGCGCCATCCCTGATGAAACTCTCATTGATCTGATCAAGCTTGCTTTTCATTTCAGCCTCCTTGTCCGCTGGTGTTTACTGGATTATTCAAAAGTTGAACATTATCTCGCACGAAGACGGAAAGCGCACGAAGCAGAGAAAATCGTTGCATGCATTGAAACCTGTCCGATCTTTTTCATAGCCAAGAACAATCTCACTCTCCATATTCCTAATATCAAGCAGTTTCTTACGCTAAATTCCGAGAGATGACTCAAAAATGGGTGCATTTCCCAAAAACTGAACATTATCTCACACGAAGACACAAAGCACACGAAGTAAAGAGAAATATTGTCAGCCTTGAAACTTGCACATTGTTTTTCATAGATAAAAACAATGGAATTGGACACGGACAGTCGGGCAAATT
>DYRX01000382.1 GCA_020718525.1 Victivallis vadensis | reverse complement strand
GAGAGATCAGTTCACGTTCACAGCGGAGCGGTTCACGTTAGCGTACACGATGGACATTGACGAACACGATTACGATAGCGATTACGACAACGATAGCGAGTCTTGGAACGTCCCGGCGTAGCCGGTTAAATTAATCCAACTAATTTAATGGACGACACACCAGTATTCAGGGCTCGTTGTCTATTTCAGGAAATGATATATCTGCTTCGGAATTGCTCTCTTCAATCGCGGTGGACGGCAAAATCTGACGTTCCCAGTCTCCGCGCGCCATTCTGACGATCTCCTGAAATTCCGGAGTGTTGCGCAGGGAATCGAAGGCAGGATCAAGGGAAAAGGGCAATATCCTGTATCCGATCAGCTTGTAAACTTGTAGAAAGCGCCTGTTCGCCTCACGGATTTCTCCCTTGGCGGCGAGCATGCCTGAGAGATTTATCAGCGCGTCGGCGGAATCCTGCTCGATCTCGACCGCCTTCGAGGCGTAAGCTATCGCCTCATCGAGCCTGCCCTGCTTTGCAACAGCAGAAGCAAGCTGATTGCAGTATGTCGAGCTTTTCGGATCGATCTGATGCAGTCTGCCGAATATGAGCTCCGCTTCCGGATATCTTTTAGCATAGAAAAGCGTCCCTCCCAGCAGAACCAGGGCATTCTTGTTGTCCGGTTCAAAGATCAAAAGAGTCTTCAGCTCGTTTTCTGCATCCTTTTCAAGCCCCCGGGAGAGAAACGTTCTTGCGTTCTCCATGAGCTTCGCCGTATCCGGCTGATACTTGCTTTTCGGATCACCTTCATTTTGTTGCGGGACAGCCTGAATTGGCTTGTGGCTGATGAATTTATCCTTTTTGCCCAGGGATATCGTGCTGAAATATGACGCGTCCGAGCTTCTGTCTAGCGCGAGAGGCGCCTCCCGCCTCGAATAGATCACGATGAAGGTGAGCAGGATGATCACCGCGAAAGACATGATCAGGGGAACAAGAGATTTGTTCATTATTTTTCAGTCCGGATATTCTCCTCCTGGCAGGCGCAGGAGCATTCATTCTTCAATTTTTCCAGCGACTCTTCAAGCTCCGCAATCTTCAGAGCCATTTTACTGACTCTTTTCGGCAGGGTCAATCTTGCCATGAACTCCCTGGGTAGTTCCGCCGGAGTCCCGACCATTGTCTCGCCAGGCTTCACATCCTTGACCACACCTGAAGTTCCGGCGATTTTTACTCCGTCCCCGATTGTGATGTGTCCGTTTATTCCTGCCTGGGCGGCAACTATGACCCCCCTTCCCAACACTGCGCTCCCGGCTATCCCGCACTGACCGACAAGCATGGAAAATTCGCCGACGATCACGTTGTGGGCGACATGGACATGGTCGTCCATCTTCACGCCTCTTTTGATCCAGGTCTTTCCGAAGCGCGCCCTGTCAACTGTGCACAGAGCTCCGATTTCGACATCGTCGTCTATCTGGACAATTCCAAGCTGTGGAATTTTCACTATTCCCTGCGGTCCGGCTTCGAAGCCGTATCCATCCGCGCCTAGCACCGAGCCTGAATGTATGATGACCCTTCTTCCGATCACGGAGCGCTCCCTGATCGTTACATTCGGATAGATGAGAGTCCCGTCTCCGACGCTCGAAAAATGTCCGATGTAGGTGCCGGCGCCTATCACTACCTTATCCCCGATTTTTACGCCGTCTTCAATCACTGCGCAGGATCCTATGGATGCACTTGCCGAAACAATCGCACCCGGCGAAACGACTGCGGATTTCGCAATTCCAAGAGGATGGACAATCGGTTCCGGCGCAAAAAATTCGATTATTTTGGAAAATGCCATATTCGGATTTTCTGAAAACAGATAGTCGAGACTGGATGGCAGTTCGCCCTCGCAGTCGGAAGGGGCTATGACGGCTCCCGCCTTTGTTCCGGCAAGCTTGGACGAGTATCTCTTGTTGGTCAAAAAGGAGATTTCATCCGCGCCGGCATCCGAGAGAGAAGCTACGCCATTCATGATTTTGTCTCCGTCTCCTTTGAGCTTTGCGCCACAGATGGCGGCGATTTCCGAAAGCTTGGCTTCCTTTCTCATTTTCGCTTGGCTTCTCCTTCCTGTTTGATGCCCTCTTTTCCGTCGCTCCCAAGTCCGTCGAACTTGCTTTTTGCAGGCATGTTGATTTCTCTGATTATGTCTTCCGTCAGATCCAGCGACGGCTTGTGAAAGACGAGCGATGGTATGTTGTTAAGGGTTTTTCCAGAGAGATCGAGGACGAGATCGTAGCCCTCGGCGAGAGCCCTCTTCTGAATTATCTCCCTGATTTCGGAGAGAAGCTTTTCGCGCTGTTCCTCGTACTGGTCTCTGAGCTTTCCCTGCTTGTCAGTGCCATACTGCTTGTATTCCTCCTCCTTTTCCTTGAACTGCCGATACTTGTCCTGCGCGGCGAGCCTCTTGTTCTCTCTTTCCACTTCGTTGAGCGCGATGTTCTGCGAATCGTCGCGGAGCCTTGTGAACTCCTCCTGAAGCTTCTGGAGCGAAGATCCGAGCTTGTCCGCATACTCCTTGTACAGCTCCGCCTGCTTTTTAAGAGTCGCGTCCGCCACCTTTGTCTTGTAGTACTGCTGGAAAATCTTCTCCATGTCCACAACCGCGATCTTCGTGCCCTGCGACATCGCCTCCGAAGAAAGGAGCATGAGAGAGAGGAGTACGCAGTAGATCGGAAATCTCTTCATTGATTCTAGCCTTCCGTTTGTTTGCCGCCGAATTCCGCCCGCAGAGCGAATCTCCTGACCCTAAGGCGTCATCCCCACAATATTGCCTGCAAAGAGCTGAAATTCAACGCCAGATATCCGAAGCTCCAGAAAATACGTATGGCGTTTCCGGAAAAACATCAGCGAAATATAGACGCTGTGATGAAAGGTATTTTTTTGACACGCAAAAAAAAATCTTTTCGAGCAACGTCTAACTCAAGTCCCTGCTCCCGATTCCATCAGAATAATTCAGTTCCAGCCTTGACTTTCCGCATATCATATGCTTTTATTATACCTATGACTTATACTCATTTAGGCTGAAAATACACATGTTGGATTTGTTTCAATCGGAGTCGGGGTCGCTATCGGAATCCTCCGTCGCCCTTTGGGCTATGGGGGA
>DYRX01000381.1 GCA_020718525.1 Victivallis vadensis | reverse complement strand
TGAAAGAGAAGAAAGAAAAAGAATGCTAACGAATAAGGATAGATTGTTTTCCGAAAGACGAAAGCATGCCGTGAAGTCGTAGCATAAATGAGGAACAACAATCTCATCCAGTTGTTGGACAAGCCCGGGCGCGGCTTGCTCCGACACCATACTATATATGAAAATATGTTCTCGGTGCTTTTTGAACCGCTCAAATATTTCAAGCTTCAGCGGCGTTTATTTTCTTAATTTGCGCGGTTTTTATCCGACGTTTCCCTGACGTTTGCCAATTTTGCGCCTACGCTTCGTGTTTTCCGTTGAAAACGTCATTTTTTCTCCGTTTTTGGGCGTAGGCATGGCTGGGCTCTGTCGTTTGACGCAGTCCCGTGGCATGCTGTCCGCCGCCAGTTTGACGTTTTAAACTATGCCGCCGTTTTCGCGGGCGAAGCCCTGCCTTTCAAGTATGTTCTGTCCTTTATTCCGCGTGCGACGATCCTCATTTGCCGTCCGCAGTCAGGACATTTGAAAAATGGTCTTTCGCTTTTGTCCCCGATTGGGACTTCGGCCTGCAGTATCAGCTGGAGAAGCTTGAGAGTCCTCGACGCGTTGCCGTGCAGGAATCCGTAGTCCCTCGCCCTCCTGAAACCCTTCGGCAGGACATGCGATACGACAAGCATGAGGAAATCCTCTCCCGGGAGAGTTCTTGTATCCATCCGCCGGGTCTTGCCGTCCTGATATTGGAACGTGACTTTTCCGTCCTCGTTCGCGATGATTGACTTTTCGCCTATAACTCCCCTGTAGAGGTATTTGGCAAGATATTCCACGGCGTGCTCTCCGGAGCCGGCGGCCTCGAAGTTTATGTTCCACTTCACGGAATACAGCTCTTCCGGGAAGGCGATGGCCTGCTCTTTAAGGAGAGCGAGGAGCTTGCCACGGAAAAGTCTGGAGAGCGGATTGTGTGGAAGGAGATAGTCGCCACCCTTCCGTTTCCACAGATTCCTCTTCCTGTCGATGGCTCCCGCCGGAACGATGTAATGGATGTGCGGGTGCAGATCCAGCCGCCTGCTGTTGGTGTGCAGGACTCCCGTCATGCCGATCTCGCCGCCGAGATGGCGGGGATCTGCGGCAAGTTCCCTGAGCGCTTCGCTTGAAGCCTTGAAAAAAGCTTCGAAGAACACCCGCTGGTTATGATATGCAGCCGGCCTCAGTCCGGAGGGCACCGTGAATGTCACGAGAAAATAATGGACGGGCAGAAGCTTGGCTTTCCGCCGGGCGATCCATTCCGTCGCCTCGTGGTTCTGGCATCCGGGGCAGCTGCGGTGACCGCAGGAATGCGGATGCAGTTCCCTGCGTCCGCAGTCCGGGCATTCGACCAGTATTTCCCCGCTGTCGGCGGTCCTGCATCGCAACATGGAATACAGCGCCCCGAACTGCCCCGGAAGAAGCTCGTGCGAGTATTTTCGTTCGAAAGCGGGAAGGTATTCTTCTATTATGTCTTTGATTTTCATGTGGGCTCAGCTCGGGTTGATGTTCATGCCGTTCATAATCATATTGATCGCTTCGCTCTCATTCTGGTGCGAAGGTTCCGTCAGGTGGGTGTAGATCGCGGTCGTCTTGACATTCGAATGGCCCAGAAGTTCCTGGATCAGGCGCAGATGCACTCCCGCCTCGACAAGATGGGTGGCGAAACTGTGGCGCAGAGAGTGAACGGTTATGTGCTTGCGGATTCCGCAGTCGCACAGCGCGGCCTTCAATGCCCTCTGCACACCGCCCTCGTTCATCGTGAGGACTGTGCCGCGTACATGCTGTGCGCCTCCCCGCATGTCGGGGAAGAGCAGACGCGGATTCCTGTGTGTGCACCAGTGGGCGCGGAGCAGGCCAAGCGTCTTGCAGGGAAGCGGGACAAAGCGGTCCTTGCGCCATTTTCCTTCCCGTATATGCACCTTCATCCGAGCGCTGTCAATGTCCCCGACTTCGAGACGGACGCCCTCGCCGAGGCGCAGTCCCATGCTGTAGATCGCGAAGAGGCAGACGCGGTAGCACGGCTTCTCCACCGTGTTCATCAGCCGGGATGTCTCCCCGACTGCGAGAACATCGGGAATAGTCTTGAACTGGGGCGGTTTGACTATTTCAACCCAGTCCCATTCCCGGTTCAGGACATGCTTCCAGAAAAACTGGATGCCGTTGCGGTCAACCTTGACGGCGCTCCAGGAATGGCTGTCGACAAGATCAGCGAAATAAAGCCTCATCTCGTCCTTGCCGATATCGTCCGGACATCTGCCGAAATACTCGGCGAGACGCCTGACCGAACGGCTGTATCCGTCAATCGTCTTTTCACTTTTGCCCTGAAGCTTAAGGGCGCGGCAGTGCCTCTCGTAGAGAGACTCGAACTGATCCTTCTCTTCTCCGTCCATCGCTCAACTCCTTTGTTTTGCGTTTAAAACGAAAGTCCAACCATTGAACTTTCTCACAAGGAGTCATAATGTATACGCCGGAAAAGAGAGATTTAACTTGGACAATTTGTCTTGAACCGCCGCGAACGCGGCTTTGTCCAACAATAGAATATAAATATTTCGATAAAAATGAAGATATAAAAAATGCTGAATCATCGAAAGATGATCTATAATAATTATAAGGATAAACAACTGGGCGCGGGAAGGTTCTACTCCTTCCCCTCCTTCACCAGCCCGGGATAGTCTTTTCTGAATCTTTTCATGCCGTCTTCAAGCAGATAGGCGACTAGATTCTTGACCTTCATGCCGGAAGCATCTGACGATTCCCTGATTTCAGATTTACTGGGCTGTTAACCTTATTTGGTCTAATTGCAGTGGAAAAGACGTTTTGCCGCAAAGGCTTTACCCGAATGTGATTTCAGATAAATCTTGAAGTCGAGCGCACTTTTTTTTGTCTTGAATGCACAGTAGAATTCGAGTTCCCAAGGTATATATTTGGATGTGTGCGGCACGTCGCCTTTGTTGTGTCTTTGGATACGAATTTTCAAATCCTCTGTAAAACCCACATAGGTTTGCCCTGGATGGGCCAAGCTTCTGATCATATATACGTAGAACATTTATCCTGTGTGTCGCACCCTTGTGAATTGTTGTTTTTGCCCGCCCGTGCTTCGTTAAGAACTACGCAGGGCACGCTTC
>DYRX01000380.1 GCA_020718525.1 Victivallis vadensis | reverse complement strand
TTTGCATTTCATCGCCCCCATACTCATCTATACTTTTTGTATATACATTGATGATCTTTAAAGCAACTATTTTTTCTTCTCCTCTGGCGTTATCAAATATCTCAGGTTGATGGGTTTCCGAAAGGTTTCCAACGGCGTCATCCGCATTCTCACCGACCAGTTGCCTGTTCTGCGAGGCCTGTCGGAAAAAGGGTGATCTCGGCCTGCACTTCCCGCCGGATGAGGTCGCGGCACCCCAGGAAGCGTTCCTTTTCCATGCTGATTGCTCATTTAGTGACTTAGCCCTCAACTCCTGCAATAAAAAACAAGAAAATGATCGCAAATAGCAGAAAATGCTTGCTTAAACCCCATCCCCACCCCGGCCCTCCCCTTGAAGGGGAGGGAGGTTTCAGGCGGCAATCGGAAGAAATGGGTTGCGGGCGTAAGCCCGCGTTAGTTCATTACAAATGCACGATATATAATTTCATATTGCATTGTAAATGAAATAATTTGTTCTACTAAATTATTCTGTGTGGGATTTTTTAATCATCTCGTTATCGAACGTTACGAGCTCCGTTTCATATTCTTTGGCCGTCTGCACCTTTGCCGTTAAAAATATGTTGGCGTCAGCGTTTTTATAGCATCACTTGCCTCGAAGTAGTTCAAAGTTCTCGCTCATTTAATAATAGCACGCTGTCCCTATTTTCTCCCTTCTATACCAGGACAATCCTCCTTACGACATCCTGAAAGAATTCTCTCGACCAGACCTCCAGAGCGTCCGGGTTCTTCACGAAAGGCTCCACTTCCGCTCTGGCCTGGTTCACATCCAGTTTATTCACCGTCTCTGCTGCCAGTGCGAAGAACTTCTCAGGGCTTATCTGTTCATCCTTCCTCAAGTGTCCGCTCTGTATCATCCGTTGCCCCAGGTGGCTCAAGTGAAGTTGCGGATGGTTAGCGGCATACCAGACCAGGTCATACCAGTCGCGTCCCTTGACCCGGCTCTTCCATTGTCGGCACAGGACGGCGTGCATCTTGCCGGCAAACAGATCAGGAAGGGCAAAGGTCTTCACCGAAAACGGAATCGGTTGCAGGATAAACTTGTTTTCCGTAACAAAGCCAAGCGGTGGATCCGTATCAACCTCGATCTTGATCTTCAGGATCTGAGCACGGGGAATCGGCCAGGCGATCTCTTCGGCTGTCTTTATTGTGAGGAGATGCTGCAGCGTATTGGCTTTCAGAAATGCCGACTGGACAGGGCTTTTGTCCTTCTTTTCCCTGGTCGTCATTATGGCATCGAACCCGAACGATCGCAGTTCGCGCTCCACGGCGCCGCTATACCGGGAAAGGTCAAAATCGGTCATTGGCTTGAGCAGTGAAAAATCGAGGTCCTCTGAAAAACGGTCCATTCCGTAAAGAATCCGGAGAGCTGTGCCGCCGTAAAAAGCTGCCTTCTCGAAAAACCTGCTTCGCCAGAGGCCGAGGAGGGCAATCTCCTGCATGATCTCCCGAAGGGCCCTCACATGGTCATCGACAGTTTGACATTCATACCGGTCGAACATGCGGGTAACCGCTTCATTCATGGTCTGGTTCCTTGCCGCCCAGCCGACGGATCAGTCTGCTCAGCAATCGAAGCTTCCGGGAGCGGTAGTGATCGGCAATCAGGGAGATTGTCTTTGCATTCAGCCTTGCCAGCCCCTCGGGATCTATCCGCAGGCTGTCCAACAAATAGGTCTTCATTTCTGCCTGGGTGCGGATTGCCGCTCCCCTGTCTGCCTGGATCTTATCCGCCAATGCTTTTTCCGGTGTGGCGATCAGGAAAGAACGTCCACTTTCGAACTCCACTTGATCGATGCCGATCGGGTAGGCTCTTACGGGAACGGCACGGTAAATGAAAAGGCCGACAGGGGTGAAAAAGCGTCTGCCCCGGCTGAGAATCACCGACGTCACCGCTTCGACTCCTTCTGGAATCAGGCCGTAGTAATGCAAGGCGTAATCGAGGGAAATATAGGAAGGCCCGCAGATCATATTTGCCAGGACCTCTCTGGAAAAAGGGCGCCGCTTGTATCTCTCCCCGAAAACGTAAATGCCCTTCTTTACCCGGACGATGGCGTGCTGCCTTAACAGGGACGTAATTTTGTCGCGAGGGCGATCGTATTCCCGGAGCCCGTCCAATAGAGCCGGATAATCAAACTCCTCGCCCGCTACCCTTGTCCGCAGTTCTTCCACCATTTGCGTTTTCCTCAATATTATGGATTGCGGAATATAGCACAATCAAGCATGGTAAGTCGATAAATATTCGACATACCACGCTCGATAATTGCTTAATTGGGGACGGGTTCACATCGGAAAGCCGTGGCGGGAAAACCGCAAGCACGGTTTGATGAGAAAAAAGGGCGCTCTCCCAATTTTCTCTTAAATTACATCGGTTCTACTAAATTATTCTGTTCGGGATTTTTTAATCATCTCGTTATCGAACGTTACGAGCTCTGTTTCATATTCTTTGGCCGTCTGCATTACCAAAGCGTCCATGCCCCGAAATCCATTTTGAATGGCTATATCGGCGGCATCGGCGGCCGCCCTTTGATCCAGGATGACAAAGGAGACATTTTCGATCTTGAGCAGTTCCTCCTTTACTTCGGTCGCCAGCTCCCTGGAGCCAGTTCTGCGCCGAATCGCCGCAACAACCTCTACAAACACGGAATAAGGCATGATGGCAACATCCTCGCCCGCGATTACTGCACCCCAAATCTGCAAAGCCTCGCCGTGTCGTGGTTCATTTTCAAGGAGTGATGCGATGATGACGGAACTGTCGATGGTCAGTCTCTTCATCATATCCTATCTCGCTGCTGCCTGATTTCATCAACGGCGGAAACATGATCCCACTTGACGGATATCTTCTCACCCAGCGATTTCCATGCGTTGATTTTCCTGGCGGTTCTGACGGCAGACTGCACTTTCTGTAGAATCATCTCTTTTTTGATTTCGTTCAGTTCATGGACAACCCTGTCCAATCGCTCTTCCATTGCGGTAGGCATGTGAAACCTCCTCTCCTGCATTCATACTTGTGTTGAAAATCATCTCCCAATGCCGGTAAAAAATATGTTGGCATCAACGTTTTTATAGCATCACTTGCCTCGAAGTAGTTCAAAGTTCTTGCTCATT
>DYRX01000379.1 GCA_020718525.1 Victivallis vadensis | reverse complement strand
GGCGCCAAGGTTAGGGCGGTACTTGCAGGCTACGAGACCGATGGCTTTCTGCACATTTCGCGGAACGGAGAATTATACCTCATTCACAGGAATCCGCTCGCAAACGGGGCAACACCGGGCGAAACGGATTATCCGTTCAGCAGCGGATTGATATTCGGATGGTATTTCGGGCACCTGGACCAAACTACACCCATTAGCGAATGCTCGTCAGAAATCCAGTCAATCCGGCCAATCGGAAGAAACAGGGATACAGCCCAAAAAACACAAGCCATCACAAACCACAACAAACTGCTCGGAATCCTCGGTGTGGCTTCCAGAAACGGAGCCTGTTCTCCGGAGGCGCAGAGCGCGGCGCGGATGATCGCAAAAGAAATCAAACGGCGCAAAGACCTGCTGGTCGGGCTTTCCGCAACCGAAGAAGGAAAGTTCTCTTATGCCGCAAAGCGCGAGCACCGGATGAACTTGGCGCGGAGAATTAAAACGTCGTTCGGGCGAATCGTTTCGAGGCAACTGAAGGTCAACATTCCAGACCATGTTCTGGCCGAGGTTTCCGGAACAATCATGTCCATGCTGTCTCCCTACACGATTGAGGAGTTTCGCGGGAAAGAGCTGACCGACGTGTATGCGGCCTGCGACGAAATCTCCGGACTGAGCTCCTGTATGACAACCGAAAGAGAGCAGGTTTGTCTGTATGAGGAAAATCCTGATAGCGTTTCTGTCGTTACCGCTTGCATTAGCGGCAAAAATCTCGAAAGACTGCAAGCAAGGGCGCTGGTATTTAAAACAGACGGCGGGAGGCGGATGATTTCCAGAATCTATGCGCTTGGCGACGCCCCGCGTGCTGCTTTGAAGGCGTGGGCGGAAAAAAGCGGGATTGAAAACTGTCTATCCAATGAAGGGGGCGAAAGGCTGACCCTTGTGTTTTCCAGCAATAATTATATGCCCTACATGGACTCATTCAGACGCTATAGCGAAATTCCGGAAGATGGCGAAAAACTGACCTTCTCCGGCAAGGGAGAGTATTCCGCCGATTCAACCGACGGAACCCACGCCGGAAATGACGACAAATGCACTTGCGACCAATGCGGCGACCGCATGGATGACGACGATTTATATTACATTGACAGCACAGGAGAAAGAGTATGCCAAAGCTGTTTTGACAACGGGTTCTTCCGCTGTGAGCATTGTGGCGAAAACTTCCAGAATGAAAGCCGCGTGATAGTTGACGACAGGGATTACTGCGACAACCACGCCCCGGACCATGTAACCTGCGGATATTGCGGAGACAACATCTCTGTTGAAAGCGGATATTATATCTGCGTCGAAGATGAGTTCTATTGTACCCGTCATGCTCCGGATCATCATGAGTGCGAGGAGTGCAATGAAAACTTCGAAGAAGAAAATATGGTTGAGGTTGACGGAAAGTGGTACTGCGAAGACCATAAACCTGAACCGGAAGAAAAGGACAAAGAAGAAGAAGAAGAAGAGGTGGAGGTGGTGTAATGGCTAAACTGAAATACGGGTTCGACGAGCGTTCTCTGCGCTGGTGGTTATCCACCCATGAGGACATTATCTTTGCACGGAATGGCGCAGGCCATGTCCTTCCGGAGTACCGGACAATATACAAAACCGTCCCAAACGCTAAGATTCTGGCGATAGCCCATCTGGATACCGTCCAGAAGCTTCGCGGCATGACAGCCTCGGAGCGGGGAAAGAAGATTCACGCCTGCGGCCTGGATGACCGCCTGGGGGCTTATATCGTCCACGAATGGCTGCACCGCAACGGTATCGCTGCCGACATCCTGCTGACTGATATGGAGGAATCAGGGGCAAGCACGGCATCCTGCTTTGCCGGCGCAGACGACTATAACTGGGTTGTGGAGTTTGACCGCGCCGGAGAAGATGTTGTCACCTACGGGCTGGACTGCCCTGAATGGCTTAACGCGCTGCGGGAATCCGGAT
This sequence comes from Victivallis vadensis, assembly GCA_020718525.1. Taxonomy (GTDB): domain Bacteria; phylum Verrucomicrobiota; class Lentisphaeria; order Victivallales; family GWF2-50-93; genus DYRX01. The sequence goes on along the minus strand of DYRX01000379.1, from coordinate 1,198 downwards.
TCAAGACAGCCTTCGGCGCTTACAGCGACATCGTCTTCTTAAAAACGGAACGGTGCTGTGTGAATATCGGTGTTGGATATGAGCTGGCTCACTCGGCAGACAGTTTTGCAGATTTGTCGGTTCTGGACAGACAGCTGAAACGGTTCAAGAACTTCTATGCGAAACATAAAAACACCAGATTCACAATCGCAAAGTCTTCCGTAAAATCGTTTGGATGTGCGGGAGGCGGAAACTGGCCCGACGAATGGAGGAATCTGGAAACAGGAAGCAGCCTCAATGCTCCGGCTCCTGCCAAACCGGGAGAATGGGAAATGTATGAGTGTGCTTGGTGCAGTTGCCAATGTGACGGAAAATATCTGGACGAGTACGGAATGGAAATCTGTGCCAGCTGTGCAGAAATGATGCGCCGGGACAGCGGATATTCAAACGTAGCGTTTCGCGACAGCGCGCTGTGTGATGGATGCGGAGCCATATCTTGCCATGTAACGAATGTCGGCGGGGTCGGGATGCTGTGTGACGATTGCGTTATATATTTCCAAGACGAGATTGAAGATTCTGAATTTGAAACGAAAGGACACTGTTCATGAGGCTGCAAATTAGCGGAGCAGGGAGGCATAAGCGTATCCTGCCGGCGGGAAACGAATCCCGCCGCGACTATCAGGTATCGCGAATCTACAGAGCGGAGACGGAGGCGGAAGATAACGCTCCGTTTGTTATTAAGTGCTTCCCGCCCGAGCACATCAACGCGGTCATCGAAAAGTTCCTTGGGCCGCTTTCAAAAAGCAAACTGATTGCGTCGGCCCTTCACGAAAAGACGGTGAACATCAAGGTAACGCAGTCAGAGCATCGGCGGTCAAGAGCCCAAAGCGGCAAGGCGGAGTTGTGTGTAAGAAAATGGGGGATAACGGGTTACGAAGTTCTCCATGAGGTCGCTCACGCCCTGCAAGGAAACGCAAGACCGTATCATGGAATCGTGTTCACCAGTATCTATCTCATGCTGGTCAAGGTGGCGATGCCGCCTGACTGCTACGATGAGCTGATTGAGCAATTCAATAAAGAGTCAGTCAGGTGCTTCAAAGTGCGTGGCGGGGGAGTAATGTACGGAAAGCCCGCTACGGACAAAAATGAGACAGAAAAAGGGCGCTCTGTTAAGAGGGCCGGAAGGCCGACTAAGCGCAACGGATGGGTGTATTAAAGG
>DYRX01000070.1:5935-14522 GCA_020718525.1 Victivallis vadensis | reverse complement strand
TGGAAACTTTTATACCGCTGAAATTGGAAAAAATCACGCAGCTGTTGACACAGGCACGTTTCATTCCTCCTTTGTGCCTTTGCGCCTTTGCGCCTTTGTGAGAGAATATTTCATGTGATTTACCCTCAACTAATTGGAATTCCGCCCTTTTTCGCCTGCCTTTCTATTCGATGCCGATTCCGATCATTGGTCTGACCGTAAACGTTCTTTTCTTCCGTTCAATATTCAATATTGAAGACCGCAGGCACAAGCGAAAAGTCTATTTTACCGGACTACGAGATTCTGAAGCTATTCTGATCAAGCAGAGACAGATGGCTTGCTCAGTACATAATATATTTCTTTATTTCTGAGGAGACTTTCGAGTCGGTATCGAGAGCCTTTTTGGAGTATTCGACGGCTTCCGGATAGAATCCATACCAGTCGCAGAGCATGCCAATGCGCATGTAGTCCATTGCACTTTCGGTCTTCTGCTGGCTCGAATCAACGACGGGACCGCCATAGGCGTTCAGGCGCATGTCCGTGTAGAATTTGAGTATTTTGACAACTTCCTTGAAGTCCAAGTCGGACCAGGCAAGTCTTTTATGTTCGCCGCTTTTCATTCTGACCGAGACGAACTTGTTGTTTGCCATGACCGCTCCGGTCAATTTTGTGCCGTTCTTTAGAAGAATGTTTGTGCCCTGATACGGAGTTCTCATCATCCAGGAGCAGAGGTTGCTTTTTATGCTTGCGACTTGAATCAGGCGGTTTCTCTCTATTCCAGCCAATTCCGGGGTGAGCGAGGAGAGGTAGTCCGAAATGACCTTGTCAGAAAATGAATAGTCCCCTGGGCGCGGTCTTTTCTCAGCGAAAACTCTATTCTTTTTGAGCCATTCTACAGATAGTTCGGATACGTCAATCTCGTTCAGCTTTCCGAGGTCTAGAGGGGACTCGAAGCTTTCCTGCTTTTTAGGTCTGACCGTGATTTTCTGAGTGCCTTCCTGGGGGACTGCCACCACTTTTGATTCATATTTGTTCGCGAGGATGAGAGGTTCAAGCCCGTCCTGCGATCCTGAGCCATAGTTGATCCAGTCCTGCCAGGCTCTAAGCCGGCTCTTCCAGGCGTTGCCCCAGAAAGTCGAGTCATTGATGTTTGTCAGAGAAGAGAGATTTTTAAAAGCCTTCAAGACTGCCATTTCGCCAGCTTTGTCATGAATTGCCCTCAGATAGACTGCCATCGCGCCGAGCTGTTTCAACTGTGGATTGTCTCCAAGACGCGCGTCGAGGCTCTCAGACGGGATTGCGGAGCTTGCAAGAAAGTTTACGATCGAAAAGAGAGGGTTGGAATCTCGGATTCCGGCGGCTCTCATCTGATCGGCGGTAACCGAGCAAATGTTTTTCGCTCCGGGGTCGTTGCAAAGATAGGTAGCGAACGCGAACTGGACGGCAGCCTGCGCCCTTGTTTCTGCAGACATCGAAGTGTCGGAGAGGACGTTGCCAGCACCAGTAAGGGCGGACTTACAGCTCCCGTTGCGGAACATTTCAGTCACGTGGGGAATTTGATCCGTCAATGGACCGGAATAGGATGCGGCGGATTCCGAAAAGACCGGAAGAAGCCCGTTCTGCTTCATGAAAAAGAGCACGCCTCCGATTATGACGCAGATTGCCAGTATGAAGAAAACTGTGCCTGCCGAGGACTTCTTATGTTCGAAGGGGGCAGGCGATGGCGCGCTTGTCTTTGATAGAGACTTTGGCTGGGGGATCTTCTGGCTTTTTTTCTTTTCGCTCTTTTTCTTATCCTGGGAAGGCTTCTGCTCCGGCTCCTGGCTTTTTTTCTTCATGAATGCCGAGAGCTGATTTATGATGTCCCTGTAGCCGGGCCTGAACTCTGGTGTTCTCGACATCATCGCCATTATAAGATGGGACATTTCCTCTGGAATTTCAGGTCTATGGCGTCTCGGATCGGATGGATCGTTGTCAAGCTTGAACTTGATCAGGGCGTCAATCTCTTCGATTTCGAAGGGAGTCTTTCCAGTTGCGATGTTGTAGAAGGATGCGCCGAGGCTGTAGACATCCCCGTGGAAGTCTTCTTTGCCGGTGCTGATTTTTTCCGGGCTTACGAAATGCGGGCTTGACCATAGCTTGGTTATCTCGTCGAGCTCCTTGGAGCGGAAGTCGCGTAGTGCCTGGGCTATTCCAAAGTCACCGACTTTCGCGTTTCCATCCTTGTCCAGCATTATGTTGGCTGGCTTGACGTCGTGGTGGATGATCCCGTGTCTGCGCGCGCTGTCGAGCCCTTCGGCGGCGTCGGAAATCCATTTTGCAACATCTTCGAGGGAGAGTCGGCCGTTCGCTTGTTCGAGTCTCTTGTCGAGGGAGCCGCCGTCCATGTATTGCATGACTATGTATGGCTGTCCGAGATATTCGCCGCAAGTGTATATTGGAATGATCGCATAGTGATTCAGAGTGGCAGTTGTTCTTGCCTCGTGCAGGAAGAGCTTGGTGCGTTCCGTGTGTGATGCTACATCCGGACTGAGGACTTTGATTGCCACTTCTCTGTCGAGAGTCAAGTCGAGAGCTCTGAAGACGGTAGCCATTCCGCCCTCCCCGCCTGGCTCTTCCAGGAGATAGTTGTCAAACCATTTTGGAACAATGAGCTCCGCCTTGCACGAGGGGCATTCGATTTTGCTGAAGGGCTCCAATTCGCTCAAATCCAATTTCTGCGAGCATTTGTAGCAGGATATTTTAAGCTTTTTCAGCTCAGACTCTTTGGCCTTCTCTTTTGCCGTGTCAATGATGTCCTTTGGACTGGGCTGATTGATGATGCTAGAACGGCGTATGGAGATTGTGTCGGAGGAAACAGCTTCGTCTTCCGATTTTGCAAGCGTACTGCCTTCGTGGGGAGTTGGCCGGGGGAGTTTTGGCAGTCCGTCCTGGGGCTTGGCTTCATCGTCCGCTTCAGACTCGCTGGAGATTTCTTTTGGGGGGGATTTTAGATCTGTGGACGAATCAGCCGCCGGAATGTCCGAATCGGCCGATTCTCTACTGGAAGCATCGTCTGCATGTGCCTCTCCATCGCCGGAGATTGACACCAGCTCCTCGACGGGAACTATTTCATCTGAATTGTCTCTGTCCAAAATGGGTTCTCCAAATAAAGTCTGGGAAAAGCTTTCCCGTCAATCCTGCGCAAAAAAACGAAGACACGAACCGAGCAAAAATAGTCCTGTCAAAGCAAGGCGTCTTCATCGCCAAGCCAGAAAGTCTGCAAAGGATTTTTCTGTCCGGCAATTCCAAGCAATATATCCTCTCTTGACATTTCTGCCAGTTTTTGGGAAGCGATTTCTCTGAGAAGTTCGGGGCTGTTGCATTCGGAGCTCAGGTGGGCGAGGCAAAGAAACTTTGTTTTTTCAGTAAGAAGCAGGGGAAAAGAGTTCACGGAATCATTGTTGCTCAAGTGTCCGTGTTTGCCCAATACCCTCCGTTTCAGCCTGATGTGCCGTTCAGATTTTTTCTGCATTTCCAGATCGTGGTTTGCTTCAAGGACGAGGGCGTCGCATCCGCGCAGTCTTTCGATGCAGAGATGGTTGAGGTGCCCTAGATCTGTTGCTATTCCCACGCGAAATCCGGATCGTGAAATCACGAAGGCGACCGGATCCAATGCGTCATGGGGGACGGAAAATGTCTTGACTGAAAAGCTTGCAATCTGAAAAGTCGAGCCTGACTCGAAGACGTGATAGACCTTGCCGATTTTATTTTCCGGAATCAGGCGTCTCATTGTTCCGGAGCTTCCGAATGCCGGGATGCCAAGCTCGTCGGAAAGAAGCCTGATGCCGTCAACATGGTCTCCATGCTCATGGCTCACAAGTATTCCTGCGATTGTCTCCGCCCTGATCCCTGCGCTGGAAAGCCTTGCGAGAGTTTCCTTCCGGCTGAATCCGGCGTCAACCAATATCGCCTGGTCGCAGGAATGCACGACAATTGAATTGCCTCTGCTTCCGCTTCCTAGGACTGTTATGCCAATGCGTTCGTTCATCTGAGCCAAAGCCTTTCTATGAAAAGAACGGATAAACTAATCCAGTCTTACGAAAAATCACTGCTGGAAAAATATTAATTCTCTTTTTGGCAAATGAATTTGCGCAGGGCTATTCGAATATGTATCTTCCAGGGCTGGATCGAGGCGTTGTCAGAAAAACGCCATACTTTTTCACTCAGAGCAAGTTCATCTCCATCTGGGCAGATTGGAAAGATTCATGATTGAAAGAAAAAAAATTGCAATAGGAATGAGCGGCGGGGTTGACTCCTCGATGGCGGCGCTTCTGCTCAGGCGCGAAGGGCACGATCTCGTTGCGCTCACTATGAAAATATGGGACAATTCCCTGAAGTTTGAGGGAAGTCTCAAGTCGGGGTGTTTCGGACCTGGCGAAGCCGAGGATCTCGTTTCCGCCGCATCTGTGGCGGAACGGCTTGGAATTGAACATGTTGTGATTGATCTTTCCAAAGATTACCGGGATGAAATCCTTTCCTACTACGTTGACGAGTATCTTGCCGGAAAAACCCCGAATCCATGCGTGAGATGCAACAGCAGGATGAAATTTGGAAAACTTCTGGACAAGGCGCGCGAAACTGGTCTCAAGTTCGATCTTTTTGCAACCGGACATTATGCGAGGATTGAAAGAAGCCATTCCGGATCGCTCAGGCTTCTCAAGGGACTGGACCCGGGCAAGGATCAGTCCTATTTCCTGGCACAGCTTGACAGGAAGCGGCTTCCCGGTCTGATCTTTCCTCTTGGCTCTTTCTTAAAAAAAGACATCGTCAAAATTGCGCGCGAGGCAGGTTTCGACGATTTGGCTTCCAAGCGCGAAAGCCAGGACTTTCTAGAATCGGATGATCATAGTCCGCTCTTTGCAGGAAAAGAATCACCGCCTGGAGAAATCGTTGATCAAGCGGGAAATGTTCTGGGAAGACACAAAGGTCTTGTCAATTACACGGTTGGGCAGAGAATTGGCGATGGGATCGCGACCGGCAAAAAGATCTACGTGAAAAAAATCTGCAAGAGCTCGAACACGATATTTGCAGGAGAGCGCGAAGAGCTTTTTGGAAAGTCATGCCGTGTCTGGGACATGAACTGGATTGCAGAGGGGCCGCCCTCCGACGGTTCTGAATGCGAGGCGAAGCTCAGATACCGGCAGAATGCGGCGAAGGCGACTATAAGATATTCCTCCGCCAATAGCATCGAGCTTCTATTTGACGAGCCCCAGTTCGCAATAACCCCCGGGCAGGTTGCCGCCATATACTCCGGCGATGAACTGCTCGGTGGCGGAATTATACTCACTTGAGCCACTTGGTTTCTGAATATTCGCTTGCGCCAGAATATTTTTTAGCTCAATCTCCCAGGACATCTTGAATTGGAGCAAATTCGCTGTTATACTTGACGGCGCTGTTCAGCTATGGAAAAGTCTTCCCGGGGGTTCCGATGGAGTCGAAGGAAAAAATACTAGTAGTTGACGACGATCTGGTTTCCGTTCAAATACTTAGAAAAAATTTGATGGCGGAAAACTTCGACGTCTCATACGCCGTGAACGGAGAAGATGCGATAGAGGAGTTCAATAGATTCCGCCCTGACATTGTCCTTCTCGACCTCTGCATGCCAGGCATTGACGGCATTGAGACGTGCAGACGGCTCAAGAAGATGCCGGGTGCCGAGGATGTTCCGATAATTTTCATAAGCTCGAACACAGACAAGAACGACCGTGTCGAGGCGCTTTCAGCAGGCGCGGTTGATTTTGTTTCCAAACCTTTCCAGAGGGCTGAGCTCTTCGCTCGCTTAAGCATCCACATCAAGCTCAGAACCCTCAATCTTAGTCTGCGGAAGCAGTCGGAAACTCTCAAAATATCCAATGAAAAACTGAACGCCGAAATATGCGACAGGAAGCATTTCGAGGAGCGCCTCGAAGCTGAACGGAAAAATCTGGATCTGATTTTTGACTCCTCGCCAATTGCCATGCTTGTACTCGATTCTTCGGTGCGAATAGTGAAAGTGAACAGCGCCGCACTTGTGCTGGCCAGCAGAACTTTTCTGCACCATGGCGATCTCCCGGGACAATTCTTCCAATGCTCCCACATGGAGAAAGATTGCGGAACTTCGGACACCTGCCCATTTTGTCCGCTAAGAAATCTCGTGTCATCCCTGCTGAAAAGCGACGACACCGTCAACGGGATCGAGATCCCCATGGACTTCGACAGAAAAGGGTGCATGCAAAGGATATATTTGAAGATTGGAGCAAGCCCGATTGTCATTGAGGAGAAAAAACTCTATATTCTTGCCATCGAAGACGTCAGCGACAGAAAAATAGCAGAAATGGAAAAGGAAAAACTTATTTTGGAGCTTCAGCGCGCCCTGGAGGAGGTGAAGACCTTGAAGGGGCTGATACCAATCTGCGCATCCTGCAAGAAGATAAGAGACGACGAAGGCATTTGGAACCAGATTGAATCGTATGTCCAGAAGCATTCATACGCCCAGTTCAGCCACGGCATTTGCCCGGAATGCATGAAAAAGCTCTACCCGCAATATGCCGACAGCCACTGTGCCCCGACATGCCATCGTCCACAGGATAAGACAAGCGCCGGCTGAGCAATCCCTTCATTCCTGGCGGGATTCTCAGATCGCATGCAGACAGATCCTAAACTGTAATTGGAAAGTATGAGTTCGGAATTTTCAGATGCTTATTTTTGACAAGATATGCAAAGCTTACGGGACACAGCAGGTTCTTGACAATGTTTCCTTCAAGATAAACGACGGCGAACGAATCGGGCTTGTCGGTCCCAACGGTGCAGGAAAAAGCACAATATTTGCCCTCGTCTCCGGAAAAATCGATCCGGATTCCGGTGCAATGATCATCGAAGGAAAGCCCCGAATCGGGCATTTGCGCCAGGAATTCATGGCATATGAATCCTCGTCGAATCTCCTTGAACACGCCGAAGGTGGGAAGCATGAGCTCGCCGAGATCCATGCGCGCATCGAGGCGCTTGAAAAAAGCCTTGCCGATTCCGGAAACAAATCTTCGAAGGCGGAACTCGACGAGCTCGGACATCTCCAATCCCGTTTCGAGGCGGAAGGAGGCTACTCGCTCCGGGCTCGCGCCTCGGCGGCGCTTTCAGGACTAGGCTTCAACGACGAAAAATTTTTCCTCCCATTCAATTCATTCAGCGGCGGATGGCAGATGCGGGCGGAACTCGCCCGGACTCTGCTGGCGGAACCCGATCTCCTTCTCCTTGACGAGCCAACAAACTATCTCGACATCCCTGCGATCGAATGGCTCCGCGGATTCCTGGCTTCTTTCAAGGGGACCTTGATTCTGATTTCTCACGACCGCTACTTGCTCAACACTCTCACTTGCGCAACAATCGAGGTCGCAAACATGAAGTGCGAAAGATACAATGCGCCTTACGATGCCTATGTGAAGGAGAGACAGCTCCGCTACGAGCAGAGGCTGGCGGCGGCCGAAAGCCAGCGCCGGGAGCGCGAGAAGGCGCAGATTTTCATTGACAGATTCCGCGCCAAAAACACCAAGGCCAGCCTAGTGCAGAGCAAGATCAAACAGCTCGAAAAGATGGAGGAAATCCAGATTCCAAAGCCAATCCACAGCCCTGGCAAAATCAGGCTTAAAAATCCGGAAAGATGCGGACAGGAGGTAGCCAGGATCGAATCTGTCAGCCACAGCTACGATGGAAAAGACTGGGTGCTAAGAAACGTATCTGCAAGCATACAGAGAGGCGACAAGACCGCCCTAGTCGGTCTGAACGGAACCGGCAAATCCACTTTTCTCCGCATAGTCGCAGGAAAAATATCCCCTACTGAGGGCTCTGTCCTTCTCGGACACAATGTGAACAGGGGATATCAGTCCCAGGAATTTGCAGAGGCGATGGATCCCAATGCGACAGTCTTCGAGACTATACGAAATTACGACGAGTCAATCACAAGCCAGGAAATCAGGAATCTGCTAGGAGGTTTCGGATTTTCCGGCGACAGCGTTGAAAAAAAGGTTTCGGTGCTGAGCGGAGGCGAAAAGATCCGTCTTGCCTTTGCGAAGCTCCTCAGCAATCCGCCAAATTTCCTCATCCTCGACGAACCTACCACCCACCTCGACATCGCCGCAAGGCAGTCTTTGGAAAACGCATTGAAGGACTTTTCAGGAACAATCCTCGTGGTCAGCCATGATCTTGAATTTGTGAAACATGTTGCGACAGGCATCATTGCCATGCGGCCGCCTGGGATTGCCAAGTATCATGGAGGATACGACTATTACTGCGAAAAGCGGGCGCAGGAGGCGGAACCGCAGGAGGAAGCACCCAGGGAGCGCAAGGAGTCGGAAAGAAAAACCCAGAGGCGCGAACGGGCGCTCGAAGTGCAGGAGCGCGGGAGAGCAAAGACCAGACTGAGAACGGCTCTTGCGGAAATCGAGAAAAAAATATACGAGCTGGAAAACGAAGAGGGAAAACTTGTTTCAGAACTGCAGAATCCGGAAAAGAACACCGATTACGCGACAGTCAACAGGAGACTGTCTGAAATCCATTCCGAACTGCCCAAGCTCATGAACGAATGGCAGAAGCT
>DYRX01000070.1:0-5835 GCA_020718525.1 Victivallis vadensis | reverse complement strand
AATAAAATGCGAAATAGCTTTTAATGTGATTATTTACAGCTCGAAAGCATCTGAAAGACTTTCAAGTCCAAGCTCACCAGGCCGCCAAGTTGATAAACCAGGAAATTGTTCTCGCACAAGACACAAAGAACAAAGAGGAGAAGTCTTCTGCGTCTGCACCAGCTTGACGTTCTTCGCAAGAAAAAAAATGCTCCATGCTCTTGAAACTTGCCAGTTTTGAGGCAAGATATTGTCCGTTAATTCAAACAAATCAAGGATTTCTGCATGAAAAGGCTCTTTTCCTCGACCCTTTCCGGAAGGATTGCGAAATTCGCATTTTCCCTTCTCGCTATCCTCCTTCTGAACGCATGCGTCGTTCAGTCGTTCTATTATTTCTGCCCAAAAGAGAAGCGAATCTCCTGCCAGAAAATCAATGGTGAATGGGATATTGTCTTCGAAAAAGGAAAGGATACAGACTCAAAGAAGGACAGATGCTGGATCTTCAAGGACAAGGATATATCGTCCGTTGACAATGCAGGAAGGAGAGCAGATCTTGATGTCGTTTATTTCCGGATCGGAGATGATCTGTTCGCCGACATTGGAGCAGGCGAAATCCCTCAAGGTAAAGCAAGAGAGCCGGTCAACGAATACTGGCTTCAGTGCGTCTCTCCTATGCGCACGCTTTGCAAAGTCAAAATCAAGGACGACACGCTTCTCCTCATCCCCATATCTTATGAGTATTTGTCCGGCTTGATCGAGGCTGGCAAACCAGCCCCCAGCCACTTGACAAGGGGGGCAGACGCTGAGAAGAAAGGTTTTATAATTTTCACTGCAAGCGAAGAGGAATGGTTCAAGTTTCTTGAAAAGGAAAAAGCTGAAGCAGATTTGTTCAAGGAAGAGCATGCCCTCAAATTCAACAGGGCTAAAACTGAAAAACAGGATGTAAAATGAGCTCCAAAGATCTGGTGATAGTCGAGTCTCCCGCCAAAGCCCGCACAATCGGACGTCTGCTGGGCGGCGCATACAATGTGATGGCTTCCATGGGGCATGTGCGCGATCTCCCCGAAAGGACTCTTGGCGTTGACATTGCGGACAATTTCAAACCTGCCTACGAGCTTGTGAAGAAGCGCGGCGTTGTTCCGACGCTCAAAGAGCATGCGAAAAATGCTTCAGTCATCTATCTCGCCTCCGACCCGGACCGCGAAGGTGAGGCGATCGCCTGGCACATCCAGGAAGTGCTCAAGAAGGGCTGTAAGGCGGATTTCAAGAGAGTCGTCTTTCATGAAATCACGTCCTCCGCCGTTAAAAAGGCGTTTCAGCATCCTGGAAAGCTTGACATGAATCTGGTGGAGTCCCAGCAGGCTCGTCGAATCCTTGACAGGATTGTCGGCTACCGGACCAGCGAATTCCTGTGGAAAAAAGTCGAGCGCGGCTCGAGCGCTGGCAGGGTTCAGTCTGTGGCTCTCCGTGTCATATGCGAGCGTGAGAGGCTTGTTCTGGACTTCAAGCCCCAGGAATACTGGAATATTTTTGTTGACTTCGAAGTTGCGCCTCAGGGAAGCGGAATGAAATACAGGGGCAAGCTCAGTTCGATAGACGGACAGAAGCCTGCTATTTCCTGCACGGACACCGCCCTCCGGGTCTCCAATGCAGTCAAAAACGGCGGTCCGGCATCTGTCTCGAACCTTGAGATCAAAGACAGGAAAAAGTTTGCTCCGCCCCCCTTCATAACAAGCACTCTTCAGCAGTCGGCATCCTCCTATCTGCGTTTTTCCGCGAGCCACACCATGTCGGTCGCGCAGGCGCTCTACGAGGGGATCGAGCTTGGCTCTGGTCCCACAGGTCTCATCACCTACATGAGAACGGATTCAGTCTCAATCGCCAACGAGGCAATCGAGTCGGCACGCTCCTTCATTTCCACAAATATCGGCAGGGAATATCTGCCGCAGTTCGCAAACAGGTTCAAAAGCAATTCGAGGGCGCAGGAGGCTCACGAGGCGATTCGCCCTACGGATGTGAATAGAACTCCCGAGGACATGAGATCGTTTCTCAACTCAGACCAGCTCAGGCTCTACACGCTTATTTGGAAGCGCTTTGTCGCCTGCCAGATGAAGCCGCAGGAACTCAAGGTGACAACCCTGGAGTCCTCTGTAAAGGGTGCGGATGGATCGGATTACAGATTCAAGACGGCAAAGACTGAAACTGTCTTTCTCGGCTATTCGAAGATTTACGACAGTGAAGCAAAGGAAGCCGCCGACTCGGACGAAGAGGGAGACACACAGAATCCGCCTGCAGAAAAAATTGATCTCGCTTTTCTTTCCACGCTGAAGCCAGGAAACAGCCTCTTCATGCTGAATACGGAGTCCGAGCAGAAATTCACCGAGCCTCCGCCGAGGTTCAGCGAGGCGACGCTTATCAAAGAGCTCGAGAGCAACGGAATCGGCCGTCCTTCGACCTATGCGACAATCGTCAACACGATCCAGAAAAGAAAATATGTAGACAGGACCAAGGGCAAGCTCATCCCCACCGAACTCGGCTTCAAGGTCAACGACTGCCTGGTCGGCGCAATGTCATCGCTCTTCGACATCGGCTTCACTGCAAAAATGGAGAACGAACTCGACGATGTCGAGGAAGGCAAGTTGGGCTGGACGGAAATGCTCTCCGAATTCTATGCGAAATTCGCAAGCTGGCTTGGGGACGCGAAGGCGTCGAATGTGCCCGGGAAAGAAGTTGTTGAGAAGCTTCTCGCCCAGTTCGGCGCTGTGCAGGAATGGGATGCCGAGCCGTCCCTGGCGAAGCGCAAGAACAGCGACAAGGAATTCTTTGACTCGCTTAAAGAAAACTATGCTGAGGCATCCCGCCTGACCGACAGGCAGTGGAAGGCGCTGGTCATGCTTGCCGCCAGATACAGATCGCAACTGCCTAAACTGCAGGAACTTGCAGTCGAGGGCGGATTTGCCGAAGATCTCGACTCCGCCACCAGCTATTCGGAAAAAATTCAGGCGAGCATCGAAAGCGGCGAGCAGAAGAGCAAGCTCGACGAGCAGAAGAAGATCCTCGGAGAAATAATGGCTGAGATGAAGGAGAAGGAAAAAGAGAGCCCGGCCGAGGACAAGGGCTTCAAAAAGGGCCGCTTCTTCGATGAGGGCAAATTTGTCCGCTCCCTCAAACGACGCCTTGATTCAGGGGCTGTCCTCACTGAAAAGCAGTTCAACGCACTTATGAATGTTGGAAAAAGGAAAAATGCTCCCCCGGCAAGCGGCGCAGCGGACGCCAATTCCGCGGATTCAGCGTCGGGACTTGTCCCACAAAGCGCCGGCAACAGCCCTGAGCAGAAAGAAAAGATCGAACGCGCCCTTGCGATTCTTGGCAATGTCAAGGAATGGAAGGAGCCGACCCGCAAGGGAAAACGAGTCTATGACGACAAAGCGTTCTACTCCTCGATAAACGATCAGTATCGCAGTGGCAGATCGCTTAGTCCCAAGCAGATTTTTGCAATTGAAAAAATGTCCGGAAACTATCTTAGCGGAAAAGCTGTCAAAAAGGGAGAGGAAGGAGGCGAGGAATGAACAGAAAAACTTGGAGTTCAATGCCACTCGTCATTTTTGCTTTAATGTCTTTTCTTTTTACCGCCGCGCGGCTGGATGCGCAAAGCCAGCCCGTCAGTCCGGCGCCGCAGGACTCGCAGAGCAAAAGCTTTGACCAGGCAAAAATCGAACAGCTTGTCGCTCCAGTCGCCCTTTTCCCCGACGGACTCCTGGCTCAAATTCTCGCCGCCTCGACCTATCCCGTGGACGTGGTCGAAGCCGCAAGATGGGTCAGCCACAATCCTTCTCTTTCACAGGAAGACATGAAAAGCGAGCTGACGAACAAAAGCTGGGATCCGAGCGTGAAGGCGATGGTATTCTTCCCAAAGATGCTCGAGCGCATGAATGACAATCTCGACTGGACAAAAGAACTTGGCGAAGCCTTTTTGGCACAGCAGAAAGACGTGATGGATGCAATTCAGTCCTTGCGTTCCAAAGCTAAGGCCGCCGGCACGCTTGCCTCGGATTCCAACCAGACTGTCTCGCAGGGAGATACAGGAATCGAGATTGCGAGCACAAGTCCTGAGACGGTATATGTCCAAAACTACATCCCTGCAACATCGTACGGAACTGCATGGGCGCCTGGGCCATGGTTCTATCCTGGAATTGTCCTGGCGGGCGCCTGGCCCTGGAGATATTACGGCTCAAATTGGGCGGTGTGCTACGGATGTTCCTGGAGAAACGGATGGATCGCATACAACAACAACTTCTACAACAATCACTTCATAAATCCATATAAATACAACTCGAATAATCTCTATTCTCCCGATCGCAACAGCCCCTGGTCTCATGACTACACGAGATCCAGGTACCAGAATCCGTCCGTCAACAACATTGCAAACGAATTAAGGAGCGAGGAAAGAGGGGGACAGTTCAACGGTGAAAACAGGTCCTTCCGTCCGCAGACGGGTGCAAATCCGGGATCAAGAGATTTTGCGAATCCCGCAGACAGACCTGGCAATGTATTTTCCTCGCCGGACAGATTTGATCCTATGAACGAAGGATACGATCATGCGTTTGCCGGGACAAGGAATGCCGACTTCGACAGATCATGCAGTGAGCGCGGCTACTACAGCCGTTCGGGCTCCTATGGCTCCTACCATGGCGGCAGTTCATACCATGGTAGCGGAGGATATCATGGTGGCGGAGGATCTCACGGAGGAGGAGGAAGGAGATGAACATGACACTAGAAAAATTCAGCATGCTTATAAGATTTTCCATGCTCTTTGCTGTTTCGGCACTTCTGGTATCGTGCTCCTCGACTTCCCCTAAGCCGGAACCCGGACAAGCACTCTTCTCGAACCCCGAGGAAGCCGTTTCAGAACTTAAGACCGCCGCGAAGTCAAATGATGTGCAAAGGCTCTCAGACATTTTCGGCAAGTCTGCCGAGTCCATCGCTGTTTCTGGCGACGGGAAGCAGGATCGGGAGAGCAGAGCCTGGTTTTCCGCGAAGGCTGACGAGAAGATCTCCTTCGTCGAAAAAGACGGCCGCGTCTTTGTAGAGCTTGGAAAAGATGCCTGGCCTTTCCCTGTGCCGCTCGCAAAGTCGGGAGACAAGTGGTTTTTCGACAGTCCTGCCGGAATTGAAGAAATTTTAACCCGCAGAATTGGGAGAAACGAGATCTTCGCAATCAGCATATGCGACTCAATTGTGAAGGCGCAAAAGGATTTCTACAAGAAAATGAAGGATCCCAAGGGAAACAATTACT
Source organism: Victivallis vadensis (assembly GCA_020718525.1). Classification (GTDB taxonomy): domain Bacteria; phylum Verrucomicrobiota; class Lentisphaeria; order Victivallales; family GWF2-50-93; genus DYRX01. The sequence goes on along the minus strand of DYRX01000070.1, from coordinate 560 downwards.
ATGCATCTGCTTTTCTCAACAATGAAAGAAGCGGCGACGGACTCATTGTCCACAATCCAAAGAAGTTCAAAGATATTCTTGGTTCAAGGCTCATTATGGCTTCCGACGAGTGTCCGCCGCAATTGCGCATACCGCTTAATGGCTACTATTACAAGATTTTGAATGCTCAGGGAGAATCCGCTCCGGGCGGCGCAAAATCCTATGCAAGCGATGGTAAATTGGTAGGAGGATTCGCTGTTGCCGCATATCCGGTCTCATATGGAGTTTCTGGCGTGAAAACTTTCATCGTGTCTGCAAACGGCATTGTATTTGAAAAGGATCTTGGTCAGGGAACTACCGAGAAAGCCCAGAAAATGGACAAATACGATCCTGATGAATCCTGGATGCCAGTAAGATAGTCATAGCATATCCCTTCTTGACTTTTTCAAAGGAGGCGTATCGCCACGCTGAACGGCAGTTGCTGGAGCCGGTATCCCTGCCGCCACCGCGTAGCACGCGGTACGAGCCAGACGATGCCCCGACGGGGTCAATCTCAGAAGTGACAGGATTTTCCGCATACC
>DYRX01000378.1 GCA_020718525.1 Victivallis vadensis | reverse complement strand
GGGCAACGCCCTAGGAAAAGGGAATAAAAAAAGAAATTGCACCCTGAAGGGGGGCGACAACATTGGTAATTGAAAATAATTATTCAAGTGTATTACGATTAGTATTTAAGGGACAGGACACAAGCAACTGTGGATTTAAATATTGCCGGCGGATTTCAGACGCGGAGGGGACCTCTCCGCCTTTTGCTTTTACTGCATGGAATTTCGCAGGCTATTTGCGCTGTATGACAGCTTCAGAGCCTGAATCCTTGAGAGGATTACGATGAAGGTAGGTCGTGTTCGTCGGGAATGCGAAATCAATCCCAGCGGCGGAAAACCTCTCCATGATTTCCAGATACTGTTTTTCCTGCCAGTCCATGAAAGCCCAGTAGTCATCAGAATGATACCAGGCTTTCACGGAGATGTTCAGAGACCAGTCCTTCATCTTGTCGAAGTATATCCTGGGCGGAATCTCTTTTTTCATGAACTCGTGCCTGGAGAAAATTTCTTTGAGGATTGCGAGCGCCTCGCGCATTTTTTCCGGGCTTGTGTCGTAGGTGAGAGCCAGATCGGCGGAAAATATGATTGCCGGGCGTCTCGACACGTTCTCAATTGAGGTGTTTGCAATTATATTGTTGGGGATGGTGATCAAATTGCCGCCCAGCGTCCTGAGCTTCGTGCTTCTGAAGCCGATGTTTTCCACGAATCCGTCGTATTTGTCGGTGATGATCCTCTCCCCGATTTTGAACGGCTGATCCATGGCGATCATCAGCGAGCTGAAAAAATTTGCGACAGTGTTCTGGGCTCCAAAGGAAATTGCGAGACCGACGACGCCGGCACCCGCAAGAAGAGCGGTAACATTGATGTCAAGAATGTTCTGCCCTATGAAGATTACTGACACGATTACAAGCATGATCCGGAGGGACTTGCGGAGAATCGGAATCAGCATTTCGTTGAGTCCGCCTCCGTGCTCGGAAAAGAACTGCTTCACGACCTGTTCGAGCAGATCCACCATTCTGTAGAGGGCCCAGGACACGGCGCAGGCTGCAAGAGCGAGGCAGAATTTGTCGAAAAAGATTGTAACATGGTTGGAGAGGGCGCTCATCATGGGAATGGCGCCGATGTAGAGCCCGGCGGCGAAGACAAGGAGTGAGACGGGCTTGCCGAGCAGGAGGCAGACGAGGTCATAGCTTTTATTTTTGCTCAGCGATGCGATTTTGTGCAATTTGACTTCGACCAGCCATCTGGAGGCTCTTGCCGCAAGCACCGCAACAATTATGGAACCCAAAAAAAAGAAAAGATGCCATGGCTCAATGCGCTGAAGATCGAAGAATTCGCTGGCGCGGGCTATAAGCTTGTCCATCAGTGAGGCGGCCAGCTTCTCTGGATTTATGCTTTCTTTCGGAAGGATTATTGGCAGATTTTCGTCTGCCGCCAGCATACGGAAAGGCAGTGCGGATGCCGCAGATAAGGCGAAAAGCATATTTTTCACTGATATTTTCATAGTGCCTCTTGCAACAAAATCAAGATCTGAGTTTGAAAAAAATAGTCGGCGCATAAGATTACATGGATGGCGTTTTTGTCAAATCATTTTTTTGGGGAGCCAATGAGGAAAAAGGATCTTTTCGACGAAGTCATAGAGTTTTTGCAGGAAAGCAAGGAGGCTTGCCCTTTTGCCGAGCTGAGCCCGGGGCTTTTCGATGCGTTTTTTTCGGATGCGAAGGCATCCTCGCGTCCCTCTGCTCCGGCTCCTGCTCCCCAGCCCAGGCAGGCTCCTGCACATTCGCTTGTCAGAGAGACGCCGCCCGCTGTTTCCGGAGAGCATTCCGTCATTTCAGCTTTGCGCTCGAAGGTTGCGGCATGCACGGCGTGCAGGCTTTGCGAAACTCGCAAAAACACGGTTTTCGGTGATGGCAATCTAAATGCCGAGCTAATGTTCATAGGCGAAGCTCCCGGAGAGGAAGAAGACATTCAGGGTTTGCCATTTGTGGGCAAGGCGGGCGAATTGCTCGACCGCATGATTGCCGCGATGCAGTTCAGCAGGAAGGAAGTCTATATCGCGAACATTGTCAAGTGCCGTCCGCCATCCAACCGTGCCCCTTTCGACGACGAGATCGAGCGCTGTCTCCCGTTTCTTCTGAAGCAGATTGATCAGATCCGTCCCAAGGTGCTGGTCCTTCTGGGCGCAGTCCCACTGAAAGCCCTCATGAACATGAGCGGCATCACGAAGATACACGGCAGGGAGCTCGACTACAGCGGCATCAAAGTGATTCCGACCTTTCATCCGGCCTACCTTTTGCGCAATCCTCCGGCAAAAAAAGATGCCTGGGAAGATCTGCAGAAAGCGATGGCGCTCTTCGGAAAATTCCACAAAAAATAGGCTGAACTCCCATGGTGCTTGGATTCAACATGCTGAAAAGCAAGCCTGCCGCATTCAAGACCGACTATCTTGTCAGGCTTAATGTTCCGGCTTTCTGTGCCAGAAGAGACATGGCTTACGACAGCGCCATAAGAATGCTTGGAAACAATCTTTCGTCCCTTCCGAAAAGAGACAGGCTTAAGCGCTATGCGACAATTTCCAGGCTCCTTGACGAGGCGAAGGAGACCGCGCACATGATCGTGTCGTCGTCGGGGACTGGGGAATACACGGACCCATATGAGCAATATCTGATTTTGCTGGTTGACACCCTGCAGGCGGCGACATCGCTTCTGAAACACGAGATCATGCTCGAGGACGAGGAGAAGGAGATGGGGGTCTTCATAGGCAAAAACTATCTTGCCCAGTCGAAGCTTACCGACAAGATTTTCAGTCAGAGCGAGCAGGACATTCTGCTCAACATAATAGAGCTAGTAAAGGCCGCGGAGCTTCCGATAGGAAATTTCCGGAAAAATTCCCTGAAAAAGTTCAGCGAAGACGAATTGGAGCGATACAACAAGGCTGGCGGGGAATTTTCGAAGCTCTACTCGGCATTAGAATCCGGTGAGCGTCCGGCAGATGAAAAGACCAACCATAGTTTTTCAGATAAATAATTTCATTGTTTTACTGGAGAAATATGCAAGGTCGGATGATTGTATCAGACAACTCCCACAATTTCCATAGTTGTGGGAATATTAGATTTGCTTGTGCGGAAGGACTTCCGCCGGGCAAATCTAGGAGTTGGGCCGGAGTTCTCCGAAATAGAATTTCTGTAAACATCTTCCGTGC
>DYRX01000377.1 GCA_020718525.1 Victivallis vadensis | reverse complement strand
AAACTTCCTTGTGAGCGCCGACGGTTTCTTTGCCCCTCTGGCTGGCAATAAGTTCTTTGACCCCAAAAACGCCGATCCTGAGGCGAAGAACATACTCACCTCAAGAATACGTTGTGATGCGGCACTTTATGAAACCCCAAAGAAAAAGCTTACACCAACGAAGGGGCGTCCGGCAACGAAGGGGAAACGCCTTCCCACTCCGGAGAAACTAGCGCAGAAGTGTCGGAAATGGAAACGCGTTAAAGTCAACATGCGGGGACGCAAGGTACTGCGTCTCGTTGCGGAGTATACTGTATTGTGGTATCATGTGTGCAAAACAAGACCGGTAAAACTGGTTATCACCAGAGACCCCGATGGCATCGAACACGATGACTTCTTCTTCACTACAGACGTAGACCTCGCACCTGAAGTCGTTATTGCTCAATACTCAGGTCGGTGGTCTATCGAAGACACATTCAGAAACACAAAACAATTCATGGGGGGGCAAGACCCTCAGACTTGGAAAATCAACGGACCTGAACGTGCGGCGGCCTTTTCGTTCATTGTCTATTCACTGACCTGGATCTGGTTCATCCAAGCAAAAAAATACAAGAAAACCTGCTGGCTTTCATTGCCTTGGTATCGCTCAAAGTCAACTCCGTCATTTCAGGATGCCATCGCAGGGCTTCGCTCTGTCCTGTGGCATTCCAGAATATTAAGCAACTCCGAGAAAACACCGCTCTTCACAAAAAATATGAACAGCATCATAAATGTGCTTGCATATGCCGCCTGACCTGCTAGTTTAGTGGTTGAAAAAGTGCGAAAGATCACACAAGGGAAAGATTATGACGAAAGACGACAAGATCCCGGTGATTCTGCTTTCCGGATATCTTGGTGCGGGAAAAACCACGGTTTTGTCCCGGATTCTCCAGGATGATGCCCTGAATGGCAGGAAAATCGCCGTCCTGGTCAACGATTTCGGTGCGCTGCCCGTAGATGTCGCTCTTCTTCCAAGAGGGGACTATCATGTCTCTAAAATAAACAAGGGCAGCATTTTCTGCGTCTGCGTGAAGACCGATCTTATCGGAAGCCTCCGTGAAATAGCGGAGAAGATCAGTCCCGACCTGCTCCTGATCGAGGCGACAGGCCTCGCGGAGCCGGGTGATTTCTCATCTCTCCTGCAGACTGATTTTCTCAGGAAATCATATCGCAGATCCGCCGTCGTGACCATCGTGGATGCCGTCAACTTCCCAAAACTGTCCAAGATAATAAGGACCCTGTCCGCCCAGATATGCGTGGCGGATCTCATCGTCGTGAACAAGACGGATCTTGCCGACAAGGAAGGCCTGAGCAAGATCCGCGATGCCGTTTCCGCACTCAATTCATCGGCAAAAATCATTGAGACGTCATTCGGAAAAATTCCTGAAGGCGCAATCGACTTCTTCAGGGCGGCTGCTGGACGGGGAGATATTTCGCCAGGCAATTCATCCCTTGGGCTTTGCAGCTCCGCGCCGGAAGACATATTCCGATGCGAATTTCGCAGAAATACGCCGGTTGACAGAGTAAGATTCTACGAGTTCCTGGACTTGCACAGGAACCATGTCCTTCGCGGCAAGGGGATTGTCGATTTCGGAGACGCCATCTGTTTCGTAGAAGTGATCAACGGAACTGTGTCGTCAAGACCGGCCGGAGACATCCGGATAGACTGCGGATTTCGCAGCGCAATGTCCTTCGTGCTCAGAAAGATGAATGACAAGGAATTCCTCGGAAAAATGGAAAAGGTATGAAATGACTTGTATACGTATCCCGGGACACGTATAAATACAGGCAAGAATTCTTGATATTTCGAGGTTTAAATGTACATTTGGACAAATGAAAAGCCTGACGACAAGCGTATATACTTTTGAAGACCTCCTCAATGGGAAATTCCTCTATGTGGACAAAACGGAAACCATATGGAAAATGCTCGAACCGTCCAAGGGCATTTATTTCCTTTCGCGCCCCCGCCGTTTCGGGAAATCCCTGACCCTGTCCACGCTAAAGGCCGTTTTCCAGAACAAGAAATATCTTTTCAAGGGCCTCGCGCTGGAGAATAAGCCTCACGACTGGAAAAAATATCCGGTAATACATCTGGATTTAGGCGGCAAAGAAGTGAGAACAGCAGATGAATTGAAAGTATATTTGTCAGACCGGGTGAATAAGATAGCGGATGATTATGATGTCAAATTATCCTTGAAAGCATACGATGCCAGATTTCATGAGCTTATTGAGACGCTAGGGGAAAAAGATAAAACAGTTATTCTGATAGATGAGTATGATAAGCCAATCCTTGACAATGCCACAAATAAGAACATTGAAAATATCCGTGAGACTCTGGAAAGCTTCTATTCCGTGATCAAGGCGACCGAGCCCTACCAGCGCTTCGTCCTGATGACGGGCGTGAGCAAATTCTCCAAGGTGTCTGTGTTTTCGAAGCTGAACAACCTGACGGATATCACTATGGACGCGAAATTCGCAACCATGCTCGGATATACGCAGGAGGAGCTCGAGGAGAATTTTTCCGAGCATATTGCGCATGTATGCCGGGAACAGAAGATGAACAGGGCTGCACTGCTGGACAAGCTGAAACTATGGTACAACGGATACAAGTTCCATCAGAATGCAGAGACCGTTTACAATCCAGTGTCCATCGGGAAATTCTTCGAGTCCGCTGGAGAGTTCAAGAACTACTGGTTCGAGACCGGCACTCCGAGCTTCCTGCTCAAGCTGGCCAAGAAACAGCAGTTCGACTTTGAAAATGAACTGTCAAGGCCAGTGAGCGAACTGGCCTTTGCGTCCTATGAAGTCGACAAGCTGAAGACTCTGCCATTGCTGTTTCAAACTGGATATCTGACTATCAAGGGCACGGAAGAAAAAAAGATGACCCGCTATTTCCTTGATTTTCCGAATCTCGAAGTCGAGCTGGCGTTTGAGGCGTATCTGCTGGACGAATATTCGGGCGTCAATAAAGAGAATGTCTCTGTTTTTACAACGGACATAGCCGTCATGCTTGAAGATGGCGATATTGACGGGGCGATGGAGAAAATGAAGTGCTTCTTTGCAAATATCCCCTATGACATTCAAATCGCGAATGAAAAATACTATCAGACGATTTTCTATATAATATTCAGGCTTATCGGGCTCTTTATCGAAGCGGAAGCCCGTACGAACATCG
>DYRX01000376.1 GCA_020718525.1 Victivallis vadensis | reverse complement strand
GAATGTCGAGGAGATTGGAAACGGCATAATATGTCCCGTTACCGCGGATACAGAGCTCAGCTACTATCTTGATGCCAGCGACAACGAACGCATTTGGAACTGGGGCAAGTCGGAGAAAATCAAATTCAAAGGGTACGAGGAGTTTCTTCTACTTGATTTTGATACGTCAAAGGTTCCCGGAAAATCAAAGATTAAAAAGGCGACGTTATATCTGGGGAGGACAGAGAATTGCGTGATTCCAGTTGTCGGGGTGACTACGATAAGCAGTCCGTGGGCGGAAGGTACAGGCAGGGGTTGGGATTCTAATAAGCCGGACCTGGCGGAGCAAGGCGCGCAGAGCAAAGGTGGCGCCACGCTTGATTATGCTGTTTATCCGGATAAAAGATGGATTCCAGGCAATGAGAAAAGCAATTTCAAGTGCGTCACATTCAGCGAGGGCGGAAGCATTTATGGCTATGTGAATAGCGGATGGGCAAAGGGAAAAGATGCGAACAGCAAAACACCTGAATACAGTTCGGTAGAACTGCCTGCCGATATTGCACAGGCGATTATGGTTGATGGTGATACCTGGGGGATTGCACTCAGCGAAGAAAAAGGGCAAAGGGCATATTGCAAAGGGTACAGGAAGGTTCCTAATCCGAACCACTTCGTCTATTCAAGGGAATCTTCGAGACCTCCATTTCTGCTTGTTGAAACAGATGGAACTGATACTGTTGCACCGTCTGCTGTGACTGAAATATCTGCGAGGCCTGGAACTGAAGCTGGCGGAATGGTCCTTGATTGGAAATGTCCAGGTGACGATGGGAGCTCTGAGGGGAGGGCGCTCGGATATTTCGTCCACCTCTCGACAGATAGACTTGATGAAAAGAGTCTTACGCAGGAAAATCTCTTGCCAAGAAGCAGGACATACCGTCCTATGGAAGCTGGAAAAAAGCAGACGTTCTGGATTGATGATCTGAAGCCTGGAACAGAATACAACTTTGCGGTGATAGCCTATGACAAGGCTGGCAACAAATCTCCTGCGGCTTTCATAAAGGGAAAAACAAGGGAAGCTAAAAATGTTGAACTCAAGCCGTTTGCGTCAATTATTGAGAAGGGGGCGCCTGCTGAGAACAAAGACATGAAAGTCTGGGCCAGCCCATCCAATTCAGTGGTGAATCCACAGACAGGCGCAGAGCTTGACGCTGGCAATTACAAGGGGCAGCTTTCGGCCGGCGGCTATCAGGATGGCAATGAAGTTTGGAACGGAAAGATGAAGGAGATTGTGCTTTTCGCAGGCAGTAATGATTTCACAGGATTCCAGATACATGTGATGAACAAGACATTGTCCGAGCTGAATGGAATTGAACTTAAACTTTCAGATCTAATGGAGAGCGGAAGCGTATCCGCCACAGCCAAACTTATAGTCATGAGTTCAGAAAATCCTTCCGGATTCCAGGCTGAAATGGCGAAACTGATGGAGCAAGACAGAAAGCTGGCAGAGGCCGTCTTCTCGGATGTGAAAAAGCTTAACGAGCTAAAAAAGAAGCAGACAGAGAATCCGATGGAGTTCTTTGTCGAGATGGAGGCAGTGAAAAAAAATGACAAGGCGGCATACGATAGATGGATGTTTCTCATAGGAGGAGGGAAGGGCGGTGCCGCGGGGAAAGGGATTCCGGCTTGCTCTTCGGAAATATTCTGGCTGTGGAGCCTGAAAGACAAGGAGGGCTTGTGGTATCCTGATGCGATGATTCCGTTCACGGACTCGGTAGGGATTCCGTCCGCCTCAAACAAGATAGAGGGCCAGAGACTGCAGTCCTTCTACATGGATATTTTTGTCCCTCATAAGACAAAGCCAGGACTTTACACAGGGACACTGGACATAGGTACCCCGGAGTCACCAATTACAGTTCCTGTAAAGCTTACAGTTTGGAATTATGAACTTCCGGACGAGCTGACTTTCTTTTCGGAAATGAACGGCTACAACTACCCTCAATTCAACAAGGACAGCATGAACGAGGGCGTATTCAATCTCCACAGGCTTGCCCATAGGAACAGGCTCAACACCAATATTCTTCCTTATTCCCACAACGGCAACTGGACTGTTCCACAGTTCGAGCCTCTGTCCGCGGAAGGGACAGGGAAAAATATCGTCATAGGAAATCTCAATGCAATTGATAAGTCCTTCGGACCACTGCTAAACGGGACGGCATTTAAAAACAATCCGCGCAAAAATGTTCCGGTGACAGGATTCTACCTGCCGCTTTATGAGCAGTGGCCCTGCGATCTTTCAAAGGGTTACAAGTTAGATCAGCAGGCGGATTCCTTGGATATACGCAAAGACTTTAGCTCGGACTATAAGATTGGATGGCAGAAGGCGGCCGCTGACATAGGCAAATTTATCAAGGATAAAGGCTGGAGCAAGCCATTGTTCCAGTTATATCTCAACAACAAATATATAATGTCCGAAACCGTATTCTGGTGCCTTGACGAGCCGGTTTACCGCGATGATTTTCTCTGTCTCGAAATGTTAAACGGCATGACCAGGACAGCTTACAGTCAGCTCTCCCCCGAGATAAAAGTAGATTTCCGTGTTGATCTCTCAAGGATAGAGGAATCAAAGGATATGCTGGACAAAACAGATCTCCTTGTGATGGCGCAGGCAAATATCAGGGAATTTCCGACGATAGTGAGGGATCATTTCAGGAACTATGTCCGTAGCTCCGAAGGAAAAGCCCAAAAACTATGGGTATATGGCGGCACTTCAAAAATTTCGGATTCTAACACTTCCAACAGGGGCTTCAGCATTGCGTCGTATTTCCTTGATGCACATGGTGTTGTGCCATGGCTTGCCATCGGTACTGAAAAGTCATGGGACACTGCGGAGGATGCGGAAAATGCGGTTTTCTATCCTGCCTGGGACAGATGGGAGCACAATGGATGCTACGGTTCGCTGAGGATGAAATCATTCCGTGACGGACAACAGGATGCGGAATATCTCAATCTCCTGCTTGCAAAACTGGATGTGACAAGAACAGATCTGAAACCATCAATTTCAAAAGTTGTCAGCATTGAAGGGACTGTGAAAAAAGCGAATGAACTTGATGCCGGAAGAGTTTCCTTCAAGGATATGACTCCGGACAAGCTTGAACTCCTGAGAAGAAGCATCGGATACAACATTGACATTGCAAATGGCGGAAAATGAAGGACAAAGCTATGGACAAGAAAAAT
>DYRX01000003.1:27398-38734 GCA_020718525.1 Victivallis vadensis | reverse complement strand
CCGTCAATTGGATCAACAATCCAGGCGCGCTCCTTCAGGGCGTGCCGGATGTAGTTTTCATCCTTGCTTTGGACGGATTCCTCGCCGATCATGAAGACGTTTTCTTCGGGCTTGTCGAAGATGGAGGCAAAATATTTTTCCACTGCAAGATCGGCTTCGGTAAGAAGCGAACCATCTGATTTGAGGCTCCAGTCCGTCTTGCGGAAATAGTCCATTCCCATGGCACCGGCATGCAGAATGACGTCTTTCAGCTCCTCCTTGTTCCATTTGTTCATGGGATGCTCCGCTCAGTCAGTTTTTCTCTAGGCATTTGATTACGAAATCCTGATCTTTTTCCGTCAGTCCCGGATATAGTGGCAGTGAAATTATTTTTTCGAAGGCTTTTTCGGCGACAGGGCATATTCCCTTTTTCATGCCGAGCCGATCCCTGTAATACGGATGCAGATGCACGGGGATGTAGTGTACATTGACGCCGATCCCCTCCGAGCGGAGTCTCTTGAAAAGAGCGTTTCTGTCGCAATTTTCCGAAGTCTTTGCCACATAGAGGTGATAGGCATGAAGGACATTTTCCGATCGAAGGAGCGGGGTTAAAATTCTGGAGTCTGTGAAGGCTTCGTCATAGCGAGCCGCGAGTGAATTTCTTTTTTCCACCCATTTTGCCAGTTTTTTGAGCTGGCTTTTACCGAGGGCGCACTGGAAATCCGTAATTCTGTAGTTGTATCCCAATGAGACCATTTCGTAGAACCAGGCTCCGGAACGCTCTCTCTGCCTGTAGTCCGTGCTTATGCCGTGATTCCTGAATGTCCTCATTTTTCCCGCCAAGTCTTCGGAGTCCGTCAGGATTGCACCGCCTTCGCCTGTTGTGATGTGCTTCACCGGATGAAAGCTGAAGCAGGTCATGTCGGCGAGAGTTCCGACATTTTGACCGCCGTATCTTCCTCCGATGGAATGACATGCGTCGGCGATGAGCATGAGTCCGTTTCTACTGGCGATCTCTCTCAGCGCGGCATAGTCGCATGGGTGTCCGGCATAGTCAACGGCAATGATCGCCTTTGTTTTTGGTCCGATTTTGGTTTCGATGTCCTTCGGATCGGCGGTAAGATTTGATTCGAGCACGTCGCAGAAAACAGGCGACGCATTCTGATAGAGAATGCAGTTCGAGCTGGCGGCAAAGGTCATTGAAGGAACGATCACTTCATCGCCTGGACCAATGCCTGCGGCATAGGCGGCGCAGTGAAGGGCGGCTGTTCCGCTTGACACGGCAACAGCAAATTTTGCACCGGTCGCTACGCAAAGTGCCTCTTCAAATTCAGAGACGCGGGGGCCGGTCGTTATGTAGTCGGAATTGAGCGCCGCGACCACTTCTGCAATGTCGTCACCGTCTATCAACTGCTTTCCGTATGGTATCATTTTCATTCCTGTTTTTTGTTGTCCGTCTCTGACTGAGGGAACTCAGTCCTTTTTACCTGACATGCGTCTGACGCCTTCCGCGATTTTCGCAAGCATCGGCGACGAATCAAGCGAATCAAGGCGCAATTCGGCAAAGATCAGTTTGTCGGGATTTTTTGTAGCGTTGTCGAGCACGTCCTCAAGATCTCCTTCAGTTTCGACTAGAAGGGGCGGACTTTCATGTCCGAAGATTTTAGGCAGAGAGGCGTAGTCCCAGTTGTTTATGTCGTTGTAAGGCCCCTCGTGTATAAGCCGTTCTATCGTGTATCCCCTGTTGTTGATCAGGAAGATGATGGGGCTGAGTTTTTCCCTCACTATTGTCGAAAGCTCCTGAGCCGTCATCTGAAACGCGCCGTCTCCGATCAGGGCAAGGACTCTTTTCTGGGGCTTTGCCATGGAAGCGCCCATTGTGGCGGGGAGGGCGTATCCGATGGAAAGATAGTATGCCTGGCATAGCATGTTTTCCGCCTCTTCGACGTAGAAGTCAGGAGCGGCGCACACGGAATCTCCTGTCTCAGGGATGACGATTGTCTTGTCGTCGAGATATTCGGAAATCCGTTTGTAGAAGCGCTTTGCCGTTATAGGCTCGTCCCTTTTGGGCACATAATCGTTCGCGGGCCGTGCAGGCGCGGAAGGATGCGAGGCAAGGTAGTCGCGTGCGGTGAGCTTTGACTTCAGCGCTTTAATGAAATCTCCCAGCCAGACGTTCTGATAAAAATGGCGTCGGATTCTGAGGGACTCCGAATTTGCGCAGAGCATCTTGGAATCATCGAGTTTGGCAGTGAAAATGCCAGTGTTGAAGTCGGTCATCCAGACGCCCAGTGCAAGTACTGCGTCCGACTCTTCTATCTGTCTGCGGACAGAATCCTTCGAGAAGAGCCCCTGATAGACGCCAATGAACTGCGGATGCAGTTCGGGAAGTGCGGACTTACTGCTTATAGTCGTTGCAAATGGGATTTCCGCCTTTTCTATCAGGGACAGGGCATTTGAAGCAAGCCTGAAACGGTCTATTTCAACACCCGCAAGAATGACAGGATTTTTTGCGGATCCGAGAATCTGCGCGGCTTCCTCCGCCGCCTCTTCAAGAGACTCTGGATCTGAAACGCGGCTTTCTGTGACTTCAAAGATCGCCTGCTTTTCACATTCGGAGTTCACGACGTCCATGGGGATTTCGATATAGACTGGACGCTTGAGCGAAAGGCATGTCCTAAGAGCTCTGTCAATGAGGATTGGCGCCGAAGCAGGATTGCTCAAAATGACGGCGTCGGCAGTTATCTTCTTGAATATTTCGAACTGGAGCGCATAATCTTTTGTGAGGTGATGGACGAGACTGTGCTTTTTTCTCTGGGCGTTTCCAGGCGCGCCGCTGATCAATATGAGCGGAACCTGTTCCGCGTAGGCCCCTGCAACGGCATTCATGATGCTGTAGGCTCCAACGCCATACGTGACTACTGCCGCCCCGATTCCGTTGAGTCTGGCGTATGCGTCGGCGGCATATCCGGCATTGAGCTCGTTGCATGTCCCGACATATTTGATTGGGCTCTCGACTATTTTATCCATGAAATCGAGCACATAGTCGCCCGGAACGCCAAAAATATGCCGCAGGCCAAGTTCATGCAATCTTTCGAGGAGGCATAGGGAGACGCTTGTTTTGGCTTTTGTTTTCACTTAATTCTTCCTTTCGGATTAGTTGCGCAATATTAAGGACGGAACTGTGCAAAAATGTCAACGGTAGAGAGGAGTGCTAGGCTTGATGGAGAGGGAATTGTAGTGCTTCATGGCGTTTTGCCACCATATGGCGAGCGAGCTCTCTGGAACTGTCCAAATTTTCTCGTGTATGTGGCTCATTGCTTCGGCGTGCATGAGAAGGATTTTCTGCTCTCTTCTGCTCAGGGAGTCCGGACCTTCCGCCAGAAGTCGGTCTCCAAGTTTTTTGAGGTTTTCAGTAATCCTGTGCGGGATCCTGCGCTTTTCCTTCAGGAGCGCCACATGTATCGCGTTGACATAGGGATCCAGGACAACCTGCATTATTCCTGGCTCCGACTGAGGTCTGCCGCCAGAAAGGGCAAGAGACTCGTAGATTTTCATGTTTTTTTCAAGATGGGCGACGGTTTCAGGCTTTTTGATCTCGTCGGGAGTCAGGAATATTCCAAGCTTTTGAAGCCGTTCTCCAAGCCTTTGATCGGCAAGTATGATGGAGATCGGGATCGAAAAAATAAGCCCAAGATAGATGGGGGAAAGCCAGTAGAACAGATTGCGGTCCAATATCCATGCAATGATCGCGAGGGCGACTCCGATCACGCTATGCCATGCATGAGTAATGATCGCCTCGCGCCAGTCAACGCCTGAAACATCACGCCTCTGCGCCGTCCATGGAACATTCAGCCCCATCAGGACGTGCATGACGAATTTTGTGTTGAAAAGCATGTGTATCGGGGCTAGGAGGGCTGAAATAAGATGCTCTGCAATCATTCCCAGCCAAATTTTAAGCCGCCATCCGTGGGATGCCGACCATTGTCTGTTCCCGAGCTGGATCAGCACGGCCAGGATTTTTGGCAGGGTAAGCATTGTCATCGTGAAAATGAAGAGGATGAGGGACTGGCGACCGCCGCAGACTTCGTCGAGAAATGGCGATACGCCTATGTCGTAGTCAAAACTTTTCACTGCATAGCTCTCGATTCGGAAATGAAAGATGCCTATGATTACGAAGAGAAGCCAAAGAGGAGAGGAGAAATACGACATGATGCCGAGAAAGAGATGGAGGCGGTTTATCGGATGCAGTCCTTCGGCGAAAAGCAGCCAGCTATGCTGAAGGTTCCCGCGGCACCAGCGCTTGTCGCGCTTCGCGCTGTCAATCAGAGATGGGGGAAGGTTTTCAAAACTGCCTCCGAGATCATAGGCAAGCCATACCTCATATCCGGCGCGCCCCATCAGCGCCGCTTCGACATAGTCGTGGCTCATGAAGCGCATGCTTTTGCTTCCGTATTTTCCTGGCATGAATGGCAGAGAGCAATGCTCTATGAACGGAGCAAGCCTGATGATGGCGTTGTGCCCCCAGTAATTGCCGTTGGCGCCCATCCAGAAATTCAGCCCCGCCTGGAATATTGGACCGTAAAGGGTCCCTGCAAACTGCATCATTCTCGAGTAGAATGTGTCCGCCTGAACCGGCGAAGGAACGGATTGAATGATGCCGGCCCTCGGATTCAGCTCCATAAGACGTGCAAGGGAAACTATAGTCTCACCCTCCATGACGCTGTCCGCATCCAGGATTAGCATGTATCTGTATTTTGCCCCCCAGCGGCGGCAGAAATCGCTTATGTTTCCGCTCTTGCTGTTCAGTGCGACGCTTCTTTTTCTGTAGAATATCTTCCCGAACGCGTTCAACTGCTTGCAAAGCTCAACCCAGGCGACCTCCTCCTCTATCCATTTGTTCGGATCCGACGAATCGCTCAGAATAAAGATGTTGAACTTGTCCGCGCAGGAGCTTTTCACCAGGGAAAGATATATGGAACGTATTCCCTCGTAAACCCTGGTGACATCCTCGTTGTAGATTGGAGCGACTATCGCCGTCATCGAAATGTCTTCCGGTGCCGCAGGCTTTTTTGGCAGGCAGTTCGTTATCAGAAACGGGTCGCGCGGCAGGAGCATGATGAAAAAGCCGAGGACGGCCTGGACAAATCCGAATGTGATCAGGGTGAAGAGCGGCGCGAAGAGGATCAGCATGCAAATCTCGACCCCGCTGATCCCGCCTCTCCAAAGAATGTCAGCCATGATCCAGGTGCCGCCGGCGCTTACGAAAAGGACAATCGAGAAGAAAATGAACTGACGAAGCGCCGTGTGCCAGCGGCTCGTTGAAGGAGAAGCTTTCAAAAGGGCGCTCACAGAACTCTCCCCCTAGTGTACCAGAACAGAAAAATCATCAGGGCAATGAACAATATCCAGCCGACAAGCATCTTCAATATCGGCCGCTTATTGAGGATGTCCATTGTACTGTCGGCGATTTCATGGATCATTCCCATGTCAATCTTTTCCGGCACCATGCTGGTGAATTCAAGGTTTGGCGCCGAGCTTATGGAAGACTTGTGGACGCTCTTTCGGAGCTCGTCCGGCGCCCTGCAGTTGGAGAGAAATACATCAGGCCATCTTGAAGGTATGTCGTTGAGATAGATTGAAAGCAGTGCCTCGTGAAGCCTCGCTCCGTTCTGCGCCTTCCCGTCTGTCAACTCTGCAAGCCAGGAGCCGAGATAGGACTTCGCCTCGGAAATGGACAGCTCCTCCAGAGATTTGTCCGAGCCGGCCGATTTTTTTTGAATTGCGTTTCTGACGAAGTGCGCCGCCAAATTGGCTCTCGCAAGCTTGCTTGAAAGGCGGCATGCCCGAAGATAATCGTCCACATTTTCAAATGCGGAATCGGCATCCTGCGCTGATATCCGCTCTTTTGAAAAATCGTCCACGCCCAGCAGAGAAGAGGGCGATGGAGCCGAATCTTTCCTGATTGTTTCCTTGTCTTCCGTAAACTTCTCCGTCCGCATTTCCATCACGGCGTCCATTGATAGGTCCAGGTCTCCGTAATGGGATTTCCGCCACGGCTGATGTCAAGATTCAATTCGATCGGCTTGGATTTGTCTTTCGCGACCGTGTCGAAGAAAACTCTGTAAAGGTTCTCGTGATAGTTGTAGTCGGCATGCTTGTTCAGGATCTCGGCGTTGTCCGCCACCGCGTTGATGCTCAAGTCTCTTCTGCCTTCTTCTGTCTGCACGCCCGGCCAGTAGAATTCTATTATGAATTTTCTTGCCTCCGGCGGAGTCCCTGCCGGCTGATAGATGAAGCTCGACACCGTTCTTCCAAGAGACGGAAGATTGCGGTTGTCCATGAACCAGGTCTGCCTGTAGGAAAAGTCCGCCGTCCCCCCCGGCGCCAAATGCTCCTTGGGAAACCATACTGCGCTGATGTTGTCGGTGTACTCCGAACTTGAAGGAGATTCTATCAGACTGACATAGCCGTCGCCCCAGTCTCCTTTCGGCTCGATCCATACGCTAGGTCTGCTATGGTATCTCGCCTCAAGATCGCGGTAGCTCTCGAAACGCCTGTCCCTCTGCATGAGACCGAAGCCCCTCGGATTCCGATCCGTGAAAAATGACTTTTTTATCCTGCCGTCGTTCGAGAGGGGCCTCCAGATCCAGCGATCCGCCGAAGTGTGAATCAGCAGTCCGTCCGAATCATGGACCTCGGGTCTGAAATCGCCCCATTTCGCGGACGAGTTCTCTCCATACCAGAACATGCTTCTCAGCGGGGCAATTCCATAGTGAATAGCTTCCTTTTTCCTCGAGCTTATGAAGACGTCAACGTCAATGATCGTGCTGATTCCGGGTCTGATGATGAAATCCGCCGCGCCTACCAGGGAAGGGCTCTCGAAAAGCCCCATGACACGGAGCGATCTCGCATCCTTGTCAGGCATGAAAACCCAGAAGTCAGTGAAAGATGGGAATTCTTCATCCTCTCCCTTTTCGGGATCAATCATGATTGTCCTGGATGATATTCCGTAGTTCAACCCCTCGGCGAGCACCCTGTAGTATGTCGCCCCCTGAAAGACCATGAGCTCGTCGAGATAGTCGTTCCTGTTCAGCGGAAAGTGTATTCGGAAGCCGGAAAAGGAGAGACCTTCGCCAATCGGCTCTACATGTAGCTCCGGATCGTATTCGAACAAATCCTGACTGAAAGGAAACGCCCTGGCACTCCCGTTTTCAATCAGATGCATCTTGATTTGTCCAGTCTGATTGCTTCCCGGATGAAAGAACTGCAGTTGAAAAGGAAGCCTCTCAGAACGCCAGACCGCCTTTTTCGGGTTGTATCTGATCTTGCGCAGATCATCATAGTTCAGCTTCGAAAGCCAGGATGGCAGTTCTTTAGGACTTTCCTGCTTCGAAGCGCGGGAAATCTGAACTACCGCCGTCTTCAGGTCTTCAAAATTTTTGATTTTCTCTTCCTGCCCGGACGCATCCCCAAATATAGAGGACAAAAAAAGCAAAGGTGCCAAAATGCTCATGGAAAATTCACCCTGATCTTGTTTTTCATTCGCCAAAGCATGCGAATCACGCAACCCCACTAATATAGCGTATCCGATTGGGAATGCAAACGATGCAGATGCTAAAAGACAGAGCCAGGAAAAAAATCCAATCCCAAATCTTGCTCGTCAAAATGTAAATTCTCAATTTAAATGAGTATAAAGCTCTTTATTATATTTTTTTCTTGCCGCGCAATCTGTTCTAAGCTTTTCCAGTATTCCCCTGTATTCTGCGAGATTCGCAAAATTCATGGTTTGGCCGGGATCGCTTATGAGGTCGTACAACTGCTCTTTGTTGTCGCCGGAATTGCAGAGCATATAGAAGAAGCCTCTGGTTCTGACTCCGTTTCCAAACTCGCTTTCGACGAGAAGGGTGTCTCTTCTGCAGGGAATATTTTTTCCTTCCGCCTGCGGCCGGAGACTTATTCCCTTCAGATCCGGGGGGACTTCCGCAGAGGCGTAGTCGCAGACGGTGGGAAGCAGGTCGAGCCCGTTGCATGCGATGCTTTCAGTGTCGCAGACCCCCTTTGCGGTGGAATCCGGATCGGATATGATCAAGGGGATTCTTATAGCCTCCTCGTAGGGGAATTCCTTGTGTTCGAGCTTGTGCGCGGCATCGTGGTCCCCGTGATCGCTTGTGAAAATTACAACTGTATTTTCGCGGAGTCCGGACTCGTTCAAGGCTCCGAGCACTTTTGCAACTTGTGCATCGAGCTCCTCTGTCATCCGGCAGTATGCCCATCGGTGTCTCCGCCATTCGCGATCGGTCCACTTCATGCGCGCCTCGGATTTGAATTTTCTCTGTTCGAGAAGTTCGGAGACGGCGGCGGGCTCGTCTTTCTGCGGCATATGATTGTCGGGCAGAGGAGGGCAGAAATCCGCGAAAAAGCGCTCGTCGGATACTCCTTCAGGATTTGAGGCGTGGCGCATGGCGGATTCGTTTTCCAGGGCGCATTTGTTTTTTATCATGAGATCAATGCCCGAGTCTGCGAACTGTGAAAGGGCCAGGTGGCAGATGTCATGAGGCTGAATGAGCGAGACCGCAAGAAAAAAAGGCGCTTTGGGCTTTTTTTTCAGAAATGATGCGCAGTGCTCGGCGAGGGCGTCCCGTTCGTCTCCGCAAATGTATTCGAATCCAAGCGCGCCAGCCTTTGTCTTCGCAGGAAAATGCTCCTTGCCCCCGTAATATGCCTCGTAGCCCGCCTTTCTGAGAACGAAGCCCATGGAGCTGTCAAGAATTTTCTCCGGAATTGACTTCACTTGGGAAAAGTTTGAACTCATCCCGATTTCACTCGGATAGCGTCCAGTGAAGAGGCTGAATCTTGAAGGAATGCAGACCGGATTTGTGCAGAAGGCCCTGTCAAATCTGACGCCTGCATCTACAATCGAGTCAATTGCAGGAGTCTTCAAAAATTGGTTCCCGGCGCAGGAAAGCATCTTTGCAGACTGCTGATCGCTCAGAAAGAGGACTATGTTTTTTTGCATTTTGAAAAAATCCCAAATTTTGAGATGAAGATATATTGAAAAGAGCATAATGCAAGTGTAGTTTGGGCAGGCTTTGTTTCGTGTCTGCTTTTGCGGGCTGAAGGACAGAGCAGGTTTTAACGCCAGAAAGGCGGATTGTCCAGTCCTGGCGCAGGCTTTCAGGCGGCAAGTCTTCGAAGAGCAATAATTACGATAAACATAAACTTAAGGAGTCAGAATCTTATGGCTGGCAAGATGATAACAATTGACGGGAACACGGCGGCAACGCATGTGGCGTACGCACTCAGCGAAGTCGCGGCGATCTATCCGATTACACCATCGTCGAACATGGGCGAAAATGCGGACGAATGGGCGAGCAAAGGGCAGAAAAACCTTTTTGGCAAGCCTGTTGACGTTGTAGAGATGCAGTCCGAGGCTGGTGCGGCTGGCGCGGTGCACGGATCCCTGAGCGCTGGCGCTCTCACAACGACCTTCACTGCATCGCAGGGGCTTCTGCTCATGATTCCAAACATGCACAAGATCGCCGGCGAAATGCTTCCAACAGTCTTCCATGTGTCCGCAAGATCGCTTGCATGCCAGTCGCTTTCGATCTTCGGAGACCATTCCGACGTGATGGGGGTCAGGAACACGGGATTCGCCCTTACTGCCGCCGCATCCATCCAGGAGACGATGGATCTGGCTCTTGTCGCCCATCTCTCGACCCTCAAGGCGCAGATTCCCTTTCTGAGCTTCTTCGACGGATTCAGAACCTCGCACGAAGTTCAGAAGGTGGAGGAAATCAGCTACGACGCGATGCAGAGCGTCATAGAGCCGGAATACATCGAACGCTTCCGCTCCCGCGCGATGAGGCCGGAAAGCCCCTTCCTCAAGGTCGGCGCCCAGAATCCGGACGTCTATTTCCAGGGCAGAGAGACGACGAACAGGCAGTATGCCGAGTGCCCCGCCATCGTTCAGGAATACATGGACAAGGTGGCGAAGCTGACAGGCCGCCAATACCACCTCTTTGACTACTACGGAGCTCCTGACGCGGAGAGACTGATCGTCGCGATGGGCTCAAGCTGTGAGACAATCGAAGAGACTGTTGACTACCTCGTGGGCAAAGGCGAAAAGGTCGGACTCGTGAAGGTCCGCCTCTATCGTCCATTCTCGGTGGAGGCTCTTGTGAAGGCGATTCCTTCCAGTGTGAAGAAGATCGCAGTTCTTGACAGGACCAAGGAGCCTGGCTCCATCGGCGAGCCTCTCTATACGGACGTTGTCGCCTCCCTCCAGGGAAAAAACGTCAAGATTGTCGGCGGAAGATATGGTCTTTCCAGCAAAGAGTTCACTCCTTCAATGGTGAAGGCCGTCTATGACCATCTTTCCGGCGCATGCACCCACAATTTCACTGTCGGCATCAACGACGACGTCACAAACCTCTCCCTCAAGGTGGCGCAGGAGATCGAAACCGAAGATCCGGAGACCTTCGCTTGCATGTTCTGGGGGCTTGGCTCGGATGGAACCGTCGGCGCGAACAAGGATTCGATCAAGATCATCGGCGACAACACGGACATGTTCGCCCAGGGATATTTTGTGTATGACTCGAAGAAATCCTACGGGATAACGATATCCCATCTGAGGTTCGGAAAAAAGAAGATCCGCTCGCCATACCTTGTCTACAAGCCGAATTTCGTAGCCTGCCACAATCCGGCATACATTGGGCGCTACGACATGCTCGATGGCATCAAGCCCGGCGGAGTGTTCCTCCTCAACTCCGAATATTCCAGCGCGGAAGTCTTCAGCCATCTGACCGAGGACATGCAGAAGACCATCATCGAGAAAAAATTGAAGTTCTACAACATTGACGCCCTCAAAATATCCGAATCGGCGGGGCTGGGAGCCAGAATCAACACGGTCATGATGACCGCGTTTTTCGCGATTTCCGGTGTTCTGCCGAAGGAAAAGGCGATCGAGCTCATTAAAAATTCCATCAAGAAGACCTATGGAAGAAAGGGCGAAGACATCGTCAAGAAAAACTGGCAGTGCGTTGACGCGACGACTGCGGCGCTCGAGGAGATCAAAGTTCCAGCGTCAATCACGGCTTCATACAAGCCCGCCCGCCTTATTCCGGCAGACGCGGATGCGTTCGCAAAAGGGATCATCGAGCCACTCATGCATCTAAAGGGAGACTCTGTCCCCGTTTCCAGAATGTCCTTCGACGGTGTCATTCCAACAGGTACATCAGCTCTTGAAAAGCGCTGTATCGCTCCGCGCGTTCCGAAGTGGATCCCGGAAAACTGCATACACTGCAACATGTGCGTGATGGCATGTCCGCACGCAGTTGTAAGAGCCAAGCAGATCG
>DYRX01000003.1:0-27298 GCA_020718525.1 Victivallis vadensis | reverse complement strand
TGCAACATGTGCGTGATGGCATGTCCGCACGCAGTTGTAAGAGCCAAGCAGATCGCTCCGGAAGACCTCAAAAACGCGCCAGAGTCCTTCAAGACAGTCAAGTCCAAGACGAAAAACAACAGAAATCTAGAATACAAGATTCAGCTTTACGTTGACGACTGCACCGGTTGCGGAGTCTGCGTAGAGACATGCCCGGCGAAAAACAAGGCGCTGGTCTTCTCGACTCTCGAGGAGGAGCACAAAAAGGGAGAAGCAGAAAACTACAGATTCTTTGACGCCCTTCCTGAAAATGTCCTTGATGGGGCTCCTGAAGAAACAATTAAGGGCGCGATGTTCAAGAAGCCACTTTTCGAATTCTCTGGTGCCTGCGCAGGCTGTGGAGAAACTCCTTATGTCCGCATGATGACACAGCTCTACGGCGAGCGCATGGTGATCGCTAATGCGACAGGCTGTTCCTCCATCTACGGCGGCACATTCCCGACTGTTCCATACTGCAAGACCAAAGAGGGCAGGGGACCTGTCTGGGCGAATTCCCTCTTCGAAGACAACGCAGAATACGGATTTGGTATGCGCCTCGCCATTGACAGCAACAGATCAATGCTGAAGCTGAACGTGGAGAACCTCCTTCAAAGCGGAGTCAGCGACAGTCTCAAATCGGCGCTTGAAAAATCTCTTTCCCTCTGGGACAAGGCAGGATCCGATGCGATTCAGGCGCAGGATTCTGTCAAGGCCGCCCTCAAAGCCGAGGCTGGAAAAGTTTCCGAAGCTTCCCGCAAATCCTTGCGCAAGGTGATCGAACTGCAGGATTATTTCGTGGATAAGAGCGTCTGGATTCTCGGCGGAGACGGCTGGGCTTACGACATCGGCTTCGGCGGGCTTGACCACGTCGTCGCGATGAACAAGAACGTGAACATCCTCGTCCTCGACACCGAAGTCTACTCGAACACTGGCGGACAGGCTTCCAAATCAACTCCCATCGGCGCTGTTGCGAAATTCGCAAACGCCGGCATGCGTCTCACCAAGAAGAATCTCGGATTCATGTGCATGAGCTACGGAAACGTATATGTGGCTTCGATCTCCATGGGTGCAAACAGGGCTCAGACCTTGAAGGCATTCCAGGAGGCGGAGGCATACAGGGGACCGTCCATCATCCTCGCCTACGCGCCATGCATAGCGCACGGAATTGACATGATGAAGTCGCAGACCGAGGAGAAGCGCGCAGTTGACGCAGGCTACTGGCCTCTCTACCGCTACAATCCGATGCTTGCGAAAGACGGCAAGTCTCCGTTCGCCTGGGAAACAAAGGATGCGACTGCAAGCTTCCAGGAATTCATCAGAAGCGAAGGACGATACAAGTCCCTCTTGAAGACTGCTCCGAGCGAAGCCGAGGCGATATTCAAGCTCGCAGAAGAAGATGCCGCAAGAAGGATGAGCTTCCTCAAGAAGCTTGGAGACATAATGTAAGTTCTGCAGAGAGGGGAGAATATTCTCCCCACTTTTCGTTTCTTTATGCGTGCCACGCCGCTCAGGCGGCGTGGTACGTATTCAGCGACTGGCTTCGGGTGCCGCAGTTTTTTCAAGATTAAACTGCCAGAAAGAACACGCTAAAGCCGTGAACTCCAACGGCAGTTTCAAAGGAGTAAACTACGTTCGTTTATTGAATCCGTACTATGTAAAGATTCGCTGGACGACCTAGTCCGGTGAATATTTACAGGGCGTGTTCCGTTTTCAGCAAGGCAATTCGCAGGTTGATATCATGGCTCCAAGCGGAAAAAGTCTCCGTTTCATCATTCTCCTGGCGTTGCCGCTTGCTGTCTTCTCATTCAGCCTTTCATATCCTCTGCTCGACGGATGGGATGACCACATCTATGTCGGAGACGGATCGCATCTTGCTTTGAACAGCGCAAATCTGGCGCATTGGCTCTCGTCGCCATGCGAAGGATGCTACCTTCCGATCACAATGCTGTCCTACATGCTGGACCACCTGATCTGGGGACTCAATCCGATCGGATATCGTCTCCAGAATCTCTTCTGGCATATCCTCGCGGTTTTCGCCGTCTACAAATGCATGCTCCGCTTTGGAATCAATCCATGGGTCTCTCTCTTCCTTTCAGCCGCCTTTGCTGTTCATCCTCAAAGAGTTGAATCTGTCGTTTGGATTTCCGAAAGAAAGGATGTTCTCTGCGCGGCATTCTATTTCTGGAGCTTCTATTTCTTCATCTCCGGAAAAGAGGACGAGAAACGCTTCCCTCTCCGCTCGTTTGCATTGTTTCTCTGCGCCATGCTCTCGAAGCCGATGGCGATAAGCCTTCCGCTCGTCATGCTTGTCCATGAATATTTCATCGCCGGACGGAGAGGCTACGCAATGCTTCTGAAAAGGCTCTGTCCATTTTTCGCGCTCTCCGCCATCTTCCTGCCGATCTCATATTTTTCCCAGACGATTTCATATTCCGGAGACGGATTCCTCCGCCGCCTCCTCTCGGTTTTCCACAATCTTGCATGGTATTTCAGGAAGACTCTCGTGCCGGGACAGCTCGCTCCGATATATCCGGAAATCTCACCTGGACATGGAATGTCCATAAAAATTGCCATTGTCATTGCATTTCTGTCATATCTCGCATTTTCCCTATGGAAAAAGAACCGGGACCTTTTCCAGAAGGCGGCAGTTCCATTTTTTCTCTCCTTCTGTATTGCTCTTGCGCCCGTAGCAGGCTTTGTTCCGCTCGGGGCAATTGACTACGCAGACAGATACAGCTACATCCCTTCAGCCTTTCTGTGGATGCTCATTGGTGTCTACATCACTGCCTATCTCCATCTGAGAAGCGATGGAGCGCCAGAAGCTAGATTCATATACCGCAAGCCTGTCTTCTCGATCGTCTTCGGATCGGTCTATATCCTTTCAATGGCTTTGATGAGCTGTGTCTACTCGGCTCAATGGAGGAGCTACGGCTCGATATTGAGGGCTTCTGCCGCACATGTTCCTCCCAGCTTCATGGCACTTGGCGCTCTTGCAGATCTCGAGCTTGCGAACGGAAATTTTGATCAGGCGGAACATGCGGCTGACATGATCATTGCGAGGAAGCCCGGCTTCGAGTCAAAGGAGGGATACGGGAGGATCGTTCTCAAGGCGCAGTGCATCAAGGCTGTCTCTCTTTTCCACAAAGGCATGAAAAAAGAGGCGTCGACATATTTTGAAACAGTCAGAAGAAGCTCCGACAAAAGCTTTTTCAGCGACGATGCGAACTATCAGAATTTCATCAGAATGGCGGACGAGTCCCTGAAATGAATCAAGAGCGAGAAGTCACCTGCGAAGATCGCTCCTGCGATCCGCGAACTATTGCGAGGTTCTCAGAGATTCTTTTTGTCTCGGCCCTATGTGAAATTATTGCTTTCGGCTATCTAGAGCTGGTAGATCTGATCGAATTGCTTCTCATCCCCTGGGGCTCGCATCTCTATCTGCTTGTCCCAGTTGCGCTCTGTATCGCATTGCGTGGGAGAAGATGCGATGCCGGCTTTCCACCTGAATGTGCCGCTTCATTCGGAAAAATGAAAATTGCGGCGCTTTGCCTGCTCCTGCTCTCCCCCTTCTACGCCTGGTGGAGGAGCTCCCCGTCCGACAAGTTTACAACAGCCAATCTTTTTGCGCTTTGCCTGGCGGCTTCCCTGTTTCTAGCCGCGTCTTCGAGTTTTGCATCCAAGATCTCAGCTCTCATCGGATGCCGCAGAAGCTTCATATTCGCGAAATTCGCAAGATATTGCGCATTATATATTGGCGTCGCGCCTTCAACCTCTTTCCTTATATTTCCCATATTTGGAATTTTATCCGGTCGTCCCATTTACAATCCGTTCGAAGACCTGGCCTTGCCAGTCGCCGGATTCGCATATTTTGCCGCGTCGGTATCCTGCATCTCCCTGATTTTTACAGTAGTGGGAGTCAACGGAAAGCTTAATTCTAATGTGCCAGACTAACCGATCTTGAGCAGTTTCGATTTCCTTATTTATTTTATGATAATCTGCAGTTTCTGCCAAGCACTAGATATTAAGCCGATTTTCATGGTGCGGTGGATTCAGAAGACTGAATCTCAAGAACGGAGCTTCTGCATTTCAATCATTTCTCTGAATTTGCCATTCATCGAGCAGAGGGTTTCGTAGCTTCCGGATTCAAGCACTCTGCCGCCGTCGAGGACATAAATGATGTCGCAGGACTTTATTGTCGCGAGACGGTGAGCTATGATTATTAGCGTCTTGCGTCCCTTGAACTCCTCTATGCTGTCATGAATTATCTTTTCCGTCTCCGAATCAAGCGCGCTTGTTGCCTCATCTAGAATCAGCAGGGGCGTCTTTCTGAAGAGCTCTCTCGCGATTGAGATCCTTTGGCGCTGGCCGCCAGAAATGTTGATTCCATTGTCTCCGAGAAGTGTTTTGTATCCCTCCGGCATCGCCTTGATGAAGATGTCGGCGTGGGCAAGGGACGAAGCTTCCTCTATCGCCGCGCGCGAGCTGTCATAGGGTGCGCTCCAGAGCGAGATATTGTCAGATACGCTCGCATTGAAAATGACCGACTCCTGCGTGACGTAGCCGATATTTTCCCTGAGAGCGTTCATATCCAGCGTCCTGTAGTCGGTGCCGGAAAGACTTATCTGTCCGGAGCTTGGCTTCAGAAGACCTGTGATCAGGTTCACCACCGTTGATTTGCCTGCACCGGAGCCTCCGACGAATGCGACGGAGCTGTTCGGCTCTATTTTGAGGCTGACCGAGCGAAGCACATCGTCCTTTGCGCTCCTGTAGCGGAAGGAGACGTCTTTCAGGCAAATCGCCCCCCTGAAGTCTGGCTGGACACAATGAGCGTTATTGTCTGGCGTCAGAGATTCAGCATTTGACTTAAGTTCTCCCATGAAACTTTCGTAGATCTGGATTGATGCGGCGGAGACAAGAAATTTCTGATACGAGGAAGGGATTGCCATGACCTTCTGAGCGGCGGCGTAGAGAAGGCCCATTGCCAGCAAAGCCGCCGAAATCGGGCGTTCAAGCCAGACAATTTGCCAATATACGAGCAGGGAAATGACGCCTATTGCGAAGGGGGTCGTGGCATGGGAGCCCAGGGCGCTCCAGAAGGCGACTCCCATTATATAGGACGCAAGCTTTTCGCTTGACTGACGTATTTTTGGCAGGATCATCCTGTATGAAGATGTCGCCTTGAGGTACTTGAGGTTTGATATTGACTGTATGATGATCGCGTTCATACGGGAATTTTCATTCACGTTTTTGACCGAGATCTCCTGGGATTTCCTGTTCACGAGCCTGACGAGCTTGAAGAGGGGGGCACCCAGCGCAATCAGCGCGACGCAGAGAAAGGGCTCGACGGCGAATGCACCAATGATGTAGAAAAATGCGAAAAGGCTGTTCAGCATGATGTCAGAGTAGAGCTTGAAGGATTGCGCGACAACCTTGATCTGCTGTACCAGCACATTGCTTATTTTTCCAACATTCTGCGTCTGGAAATGTTCATAGTCCGACTCCACCAGGCGCTCCATTCCCTCCGGCTGTATCCTGACGAGGATTTCCGACTGCATCTTTGCCGTGAGAAGCATTGAAAGCATCATCGCGGCGGAGCTTGCGGCGAACGCCAGTGTCGCAAACGACAAGATCGCCGCTATCCGGGATGACTGCGAAAAAAGCCCAAAAAATTCGAAGATTGCAGACATAGCCCTCATAATCCGCCCGGGACTGGAACTTTCCACCCCGAATTGGGACAGGGCGCTGAAAAGGGCGGCGGCGGCTCCCATCTGCGCAAGAACCGCAAAGCCGTTCACTGCAAGAAGAAGGGGCAGTCTGGCTCTTGTAAGCTGTTGATAGTAAGTGAAATACCCGAAAAAGCTCATTTTTCCTCTTGATGCCGTCAAATTTTCATTGCTGGCGCTTTTCGAGCAAAGGACGCAGGAAGTCGCGCTGGGAGCTAGGAGAATCGTCCCCGTTGTATTCGAAGAGACGCCAGACTTCTGTGATGGAAGACGATTCGCCCGGCTTCAGCGTCACTTTGTTTCCGTGGGCCTCCAGCTCCAATATGCTGAACGGGCCGCCGACGCCCTGGAAAATTTCCACCTGCGCGTGTCTTTCGCTCACGCGGTCAGCCTCGCCCGGCAGATTTTTGATTAACAGATATCTGCCGTTGAATGCCGCGAGACTGCGGTCTTTGGTCCTGACGAATGCCTTGACGGAGTTGGAGAAATCTGGATGAGCCAGCGCGTCCCCGATGTCGAAGGAAAGGAAATCGTCGGTAAAAATGTAGTTGAGCAGTCTCTCCTTTTTAGGATCAAGTGGCTTCGACTCGAATCTCAGATCCCTGAATACGCCCTGAAAACATGGCAGATATGCCTTGCATTTGCCGGGAAATCTAGTGTTCGACCAAAGACCCCAGGACTGCTCCGCTCCGCTGATGTTTGTCATTGTCACAGATATTTGCACTGTGCTTTCCTGCAGGGCGAAACGCTTCGTCAGGCGCACGCCGCTGACAGGACTGTCCTGTCCTTCGAGCACTACCGAATGATCGTCCACGGAAATAATCTTGTATTCACCGAGCGTGACAAACGGATCAGGCGGCCATGGAGATCTGGTGTTTTTCTTGGTCTTGTTCACGTCCTGCTTTGTCCACCAATCGTCCTGGGGGGCGAGCCAGGTCGTATGTCCGTTCAAATCAAGAAACGGCGGATTTTCGGCGGAAATCGGGGGAGGAGGCGAATCCCACAGCTTTTCGTCGGACAGAAGCAGGTTTGCTGATCCGTTGAAGCTAAGAAAGACAATATGAGCGCCGAGCTTTGGAAGGAATCCAAGGCAAATTTTGGAATTTTTAATTTTCACGAGATTGCCGGACGGCGGCGGGGCGGAGGGATCGCCCTGTGAGACGAAATTCCACGCCAGGATCAGAAGGATGCCTGCTAAAAGCGTCAGCTTTTTGGTATTGCGCACATGAGTCTGCATATTTGGTTTTTCCAGAATATTTCTTTTGTTCTGATTTGCTCGATTCCTTTTTTATCCAGGTCAATTTTGATATCAGGGACTTGAGCCGTTCCAAAAGGAAATTTTGAGCCTAGGAGTGGTAGTTCACGTCCGTCGGCAAAGATTTTTTCCGAGCATTTGTTGGAGAAAATGACGACGCCTCTAGAATCGCAGACGATGATGGCGAGATCAATATCGTCCAGCAGGGGCTCCAGGGCAATGTCGAGCTGGGCGTCCGCCTGTTTTTGAATTTCCCTCCTTTTGGAAATTTCGAGCATCATTGAAACAATTTGTGCCGCCGAAAGCCCGAAATTCTGCTGTTCCGCCGTCCAGACGCGGCACTCTCCCTTGTGTTCACAGCAGATCACGCCGATGTTTCTTCCGTCAAGGTTGATAGGAAGATCCATCATGGAGCGGATGTCGTGGACCAGCAGGTAGCTGTTGAGCAGTTCCACTGTCCTGTAGTCGGATCCGACATCGTCCGCGGCAATGATGACGTCATTTTTCAGATGGGAAAAATATACAGGGAAATCGCGTACTGCGACTTCTTCATGTGAGGATGACCATCCGTTTTTGCGCTCGTAGAGCTCGATTCTGCAAAGCTTGGAGAAGTCGTCGCTGTAGAACCATATCCCGACGCGTTCGACATTGAGGAGTCTTGAAAGGGTCTGAATTATTTCCCTGAACTGTGCCGAAAGTTTGTCGGAGTGCATGAATCCTGGACTTATCCATTTGAGAAGCACCAGATTCTGTTCTGCAAGAGTCCCTTCCAGATCCTGAGCCTTTTCCTTCAGATCCCTGATCTCCGTAATGTCATAAATTGCTCCGACAATTCCTGCGGTCGAGCCGGCGCTGTCTGAAAAGGTCGCCTTGTGGAAGAAGACATCTCTAAGCCCCAGCGATTTGCTCATGACTTTCCACTGATATTTCTGTATGCCTGGGCTCTTCAGAAGCTCTGTGTCCTTTTCGTGGTACTTTTCCGCTATTTCCTTGGGCGCCCCAAGCTCGAAGACAGTTTTTCCCATTATCTGATTTTTAGAAGCTCCGGAAAAGCGCTCGAAGGCGCTGTTGCACCCGATATAGCGACATTCCTTGTTTTTGTAGAAAAGCGGCAGTGGAATGGTTTCAATCAGGGTTTCAAAAAGCAGATTGTTTTCCTGGAGATCTCTTTCTAGCCGCTTTGCGCTTGTAATCTCTCTCCACGAAAGCATGAGGCATGCGTTGCCTTTGAGGCCCAGTATGGTTGAGCTTGCGGAGACATCGCCCCAGGAGCCGTCCTTCTTGCGGAATCTCGCCTCGAAACGCTCGGAGGGCTTCGAGTCTTGCGAAGCATGCGCGCCCGAAGAGAAATCAGCCGAAATTTTTTCGGAGAAGCTCTGAAAATTTGTGAGACCCAGATTCATGAATTCCTCTCTGGAGTATCCGAGCCCCTGGCAGGCGTTGCTGTTGCAGTCAATCATCGCGCCGCTTCTCAAGTCGAATATGGCAAGAGATTCGACGGCGTTCTCAATCAGCATGCGGAACCTCTCGTCTGCCGCCATCAGCTTCGCCTCAATTCTCCTCAAATCTTCATACCTTTTTGCCATCCGCGACTTGAGCGAGCCAATTTTGGCAGATGCAAGATAGGATGCGGTGGCGCAGAGCATGGTGAAAAATGTTATTGACAGAGCGCTTGAGAGCGGGGAAGTTCCGCCTGCGGAGACTGCGCCTCTTAGCGTTTCGAAGGCGGCAGAAAGGATAAATGCCACCAGCGAGATAAAGAGCGTCATCTTGCCAGGAGGATTGATGCTGTCATATCTGTTTCTGTTTTTTTTCAAGGAGCTTTGCTCTCCTGCTTCGAGGATTTCCGGGCTTCAAGATCAGATTTAGGAGGAATGATCAGAGGTGCCATTGCCACTCTGAATCCGATTCCTGTGTTTCTTGCATCCTCCGGATATGACGCGCTTCTCGTCGCCGAGCGGCAGTCAAGCGGCAGGTTCCCCCAGGAGCCTCCGCGCAAAACCTTGCTGGTGCAGTCCGCATTGTAGCGGCGGTCGAAGTCGGTCTTTATTTCAATGCTTGCCACAACGGGCTCAGCCTGCACCGGATTGAGCGCCGGCAAATCCTTGTACGCTCTAGGATTGTACCAGTCGTAGCACCATTCCCATACGTTTCCAGACATGTCATATAGGGAAAACGCATTGGGCTTATATGAAGATGTCCGGGCGGAAACAAGATAGCCGTCTGCATCCGCCATGTCCGAACCACTTTTCCAGCCAAATCTTGCCGCCGCCTTCTTGTCGAGCGAATTTGCGAATTCCGCACCTTTGGCTCCGAATTCAGAGCCCCAATAGTAGAATGTGTCGGTGCCAGCCCGGCAAGAGTACTCCCATTCAGCCTCCGTCGGCAGTCTATATTCGTATCCCTCGGGGACTCTTCCCGCCTTTCTTTCCATTTCCGTAAGCTTCTCGCAAAATTTTTGCGCTGTGTGCCAGTCCACGCGGACAAGGGGCTGTGCAGGCAGATTCAGACGGAATCCGTCCCAGCTTTCCGGCGATCTTCCCGGATACAGCTCATTGAACTGCGCGTTGCTGATCTCGGTCCGCATAATCCAGAAATCATAGCTTAGCGTCACAAGCCTCTGCGGCAACTCGTCCGAATTCGCCCCCGGCTCCTTGGGCAGTCTTCCCATGAGAAACTGCCCTCGCGGGATGAAGACCATGTCCAGCGCCGCGCTGGGGACAACAAAGTCCGCTCCTATTTCAGGTTTCACGTCAATGATCTTGTCAAGAAAAGACTGCCTCTTTTTCTCCCATTTAATCCGGTTCAAAGGGTCCCGCTCGGAAATGTGATCAATCCATTTGAACGACTCAAACACGAGCTTGCTTCTCGCGTAGCCGCTCTTGGACGACATGTCCTTTTCAATCAAGCCCAGTGCTTCTTCAGCGCCATGAATCTCCTTGTCCAGAGCGTCTTTCTCCATTTTTTTGCAGATCCAGAAATATGCGAGCAGAATCAGGACACTGACGAGAGTGGCCAGCGCGACAGCTTTTACAATCCTGACTCTGTGAGCGCTGTGCTGGTCGAGAATCATGAGGAACGGGTTGACAGCAGGAGACTTGATGTTGTGCAGTTTCTTCACCTGCGGCTCTTTCCTCCATTTCCTGGATCTCCGCACTGCGGAACGATTGGGAGGTGTGGAGGACTCCTCAGGCTTGGGATCTGCATTTGCTCCATTTTGCGGACTCGAATCGGATTCGCCGGCTTTACCTTGGGCTGGCTCTTCAGTCTTGTCGCTTGATTCCGGCATCTTTAGCCTCTCCATTTGTGTTGGGCAGTTCCGCCTCTTCCAGCAGCATGACAGGAATTCCGTCAACAACTGGATATCTGCGATGGCAGACACTGCATTCAAGCTTGGACAATTCGGCGCGCTCGACAAGCTCTTTTTTGTCAAAAGGGCAGGCAAGTATTTCCAACAATTTATCGCTGATCAGTGTTGCCATTGCAAATCCTCCGCTTGAAAACTTTGAAGCTCGAGACGTCCGACATGCGGCAGAAAGGCAAGCCAAATGCCCCGACTGTCCGCAGACT
Organism: Victivallis vadensis; assembly: GCA_020718525.1. GTDB lineage: Bacteria > Verrucomicrobiota > Lentisphaeria > Victivallales > GWF2-50-93 > DYRX01. Next base: position 16,732 of record DYRX01000003.1, on the reverse strand, counting down.
AGACTTGCTCGGCGGAAGTCCTTCCGCCCAGATTATCTAGTCCCACTAAGCTATGGCATTTTTGTCAAAATGCAAATTGCCATCCCCTTTCGGATTTCACAATCATTGAAGAATCACAAAAAACGATTCAAGTTATTCAAGTTAGGGTCAGACTGAGCTATCGCAAAAAATGAGAATTTCATCCAATTGCCTGCTAATATTCAGGACTCTTTGCATTTTTGCCGGGGCGTTGCGGCTATTTTTGTATTTCGACTGGGATGAAGGATCTTCTGTCGTGGTTGTTGGGGGTCATGCTGAGGTCGGCATAGATATAGCAGGGAAAAAGCTGAAGGGATACACCCTCCACGTTCTCGCCCCGGTAGTTCCTCACGATCTGCATCAGGATTTTTTGTCCGTGCATTGTTCTGTCCAGTCCGATGTTCGAGAGATCTATCTGCATTTTGACTTCGAATCCTTCTGGAAGCAGGTTCGAACTTATTTCAGGCGGCGTGAATTTGGCAGGCAGTGCCTGCTGTGAAAAAATGAAGGGCAGATCGCCTGCGGACAAATAAAATACATGCGAGAGCCCCGAAGCCGACGCGACATATTGGCAGTATGCCTCGCTGTCCTGTGATTTCATGAGAAAAAGTTCGATGCTGTCGTCCTTCCAGGAGGATGCGGCACCCTCCTGTCGGGAATGTGCAACGACAAGCTCATCCTTGTCGGAGTCGTAGCATAGGATATGGACATAGAGCTTGAGTCCGTCGCAGGTCATTCTTATGCGTGTCTTTTCCTTGTCCCAGTTTTCTCCGACTTCTGTCCTGAGCGGTGGGAAATCAGGGATTTTGTCTTTGGAAAAATCTGGTTCACCTCCTTTGTAGAGGATTTTTGGAGCCTGAGTCTTTGGCGCATTCAAAGTTTTTGCCTTTATTAGCTGTGCGCTAGAGATTCCACTGCTTTTTTTAGGAGTCAATGGCTGTTTGGGGGCGTTTGTTTTTTTTGCTTGATCTGCGGGATGGGAAGCGTCTTCGACTGGACTTTCCACAGCTTTTCTTTTTGAAAATTCGCCTGTGAAGGAAAAGCAAAATCTGTTGACGGCATCCATCTGATCCTTGAAAGTCGTGAAGATCAGGTTCAGCGCCATGAATGCCAGGATCAGAAAAAGGTAGAATTTAACTTTTGGTCGTTCGCGCATCAGGCACCTGTTTTTTTGATTGGACTGATCTGGTATGATTTTTCCGGACAATGCGAGCTGAAATCGAGGGACTTGAATTGCGGGGCGGCGGCATCTCTTGCCGAAAGCACGGGATCGGCAGAAAGAGGCCAGGCGATGGCGATGTCGGGGTCGTTCCAGGCGAGGGACAATTCCAGTTCTGAAAAATAGAAATCACTGCACTTGTAGGCAATCTCGGCGTAGTCTCCGAGAACGTAGAAGCCGTGGGCGAAGCCTTTCGGAACAAAGAGCTGTCTAGCATTTTCGGCGGAAAGATGGAAGCCCTGCCAGCGGCCAAAAGTTGGAGAAGACGGCCTCAAATCAATGGCGACGTCAAAAATTTCTCCGCGAAGAACTCGCAGAAGCTTGTCCTGCGGGCGCCTGGACTGGAAATGCATTCCGCGCAAAGTCCCTCCGACAGAAGCGGACTGGTTGTCCTGGACGAAGGAGACGGCAATTCCATGCTTTTCAAATTCTCTTTGGCTGTAGCTTTCAAAGAAGTAGCCCCGGGAATCCCGAAAGATCCTGGGTGAGATCAGGATCAGTCCGTCAATGTCTGTATTTTCAACTTGCATGCCTGCAATATAAAAAACAAACAAATAAATGCAAATTTAACTTGTCATTTATGTCTGTTTATGTTATTTTGATGAGATTGGAAAAGTTATTTTGCGGTGCCGGACAGGTTGTCGGCGCGCGGTGTTTCAGTTGATTAAGATCAGGCGGAGACTAGAATTATGTTCTTGATTATCGGTGTGTTTCTTTTGATTTCGTTCTTCTGCACGCTTATGCTTTCCGTCTATATGACGCATGAAAGCGCAACGAGATCGCGTGCTTGTCCGAAATACGGATGCGGCTTCCGCGCCTCATATTTGGGGCATGCTGTCGGCGCGCCGCGCCGCATGCATTCCAACAGAACCATTCTGATACTTACGATCTGATTCGTTTCCGCCTGCCCCAACAAGCAAGGGCAGGCAGTGGAAGCAAGTTTGTTTTTTCTCGAGCAGGCAGAGTCTGAGACTGGGGCGGAGATTTCTTCCGCCGCACCGCTTTCCGCACGTCTGCGACCTTCCTCATTTGCCGACTACATTGGTCAATCCCATATTCTTTCCGAGGGCAATCTTCTGAAAAGGGCGATTGACTCTGACACGTTCAACTCACTGATCTTCTATGGTCCGCCGGGTTCTGGAAAAACCAGTCTCGCCGAGCTTGTCGCGTCTGTCACAAGCTCCGCATTCATCAGGCTTTCAGGTGTCGCATCGAGCGTTCCGGAATTGCGCAAGGAGATACAGTGCGCCGTCCAAAGGCGGACTGCGAGCAGAAAGAAGACGATCATATTCATTGACGAGATTCACCGCTTCAACCGGGCTCAGCAGGATGTCCTTCTGCCTTTCATAGAGAATGGAACAATCCGATTCATTGGCGCGACGACTCAAAATCCTTTTTTCTACGTGGTAGGACCGCTTATTTCGCGTTCGCTGGTATTTCGTCTCGAGCCTCTCGGAAAGGACGAAATAGCCACGATAATTAAAAATGCCCTGAAATCGCCGAAGGGCTTTCCGGGCAAACGCATCGAGATAGATCAGGATGCTTTGGAATTTCTCTCTTCCACCTGCGAAGGCGACGCGAGAAGGGCGCTGAACGCCCTCGAAATCGCCGTTCTCACCGGCATCCCCGGAAAAGACGGCTGTCAGAGGATTTCCCTTGCCTCGGCAATGGATTCCATTCAGGAAAAGGCGGTCGGATATGGCGACGACGGCCACTACGACACGGCGAGCGCATTCATAAAAAGCATGAGGGGCAGTGATCCAGACGCGGCTCTCTACTGGCTTGCAAAAATGCTTGAAGCTGGAGAAGACATTTCCTTCATCGCCAGACGCATAGTCATTTTTTCCTCCGAAGATGTCGGAAACGCGGATCCGCGCGCTATCGAGCTCGCAACATCGGCAATGCAGGCGGTGCAGATGATCGGCATGCCGGAGGCGAGAATCATACTGGCTCAGGCGGTCACATACTGCGCGACAGCCCCGAAAAGCAATGCGAGCTATGTCGGAATCGCCGAGGCGATGGAAGATGTGAAGAAGGACAGGGTCCAGCCTGTGCCGGCAAGTCTGAGGGACTCGCATTACAAGGGAGCGGAGTCGCTAGGCCACGGAAAAGGATACCAGTATCCGCATGACGAGAAAAATTCCTTCAGCACGCAGGCATACATGGCGGTTCCAAAAAAATACTACAGGCCTGCCGGTCTGGGCTACGAGCAGAAGATTCGCGAGAGACTGGAGTTCTGGGACTCGCTCCGCACGGAAAGGAAAGACTCCCCAAAATGATGCTCGTGTCCCAGAAAAAATCTCTTCGAACCCATTTTTCCGCATTGCGGAGGGGCGTGACAGAATCGCAGAGACGCGAGGCGGGCGAAGCTATTTCCAAAAAACTGCTCTCGCTTCCCTGTCTTGCGGAAAGCCGATCAATAGCGGCTTTTTTTCCATCCTCCTTCGAGCCGGACATCTCCCCCTTCATTCTTTCGGCTCTGTCGGACGGGAAACGGATCTTTTTTCCAAAATCGGCCAAAGATGGAACGAAATATGAAATGGCGGAGCCGGGCAGTTATCCGCACGGATTCGCCAAGGGTGCCTACGGCGTCATGGAGCCGGGCGATGATTCTGTGAAAGCTTCAAACGCCGATCTAGAGTCTTCCCCCTGGCTGGTGCCGGGACTGGCTTTCGACAAGGTCGGCGGCAGACTCGGACACGGTCTAGGTGTGTATGACAGGCTCCTGGAGCATGTCAAGTCGAAAAAAATTGGTTTGTGTTTCGCGTTTCAGATTGCGGAAGCCGTTCCTGCAGATGACAGAGATGTCCGCATGGATCTGCTGGCGACTGAATATGAAATAATAAAATGCAACAAAACAAGGAGTATTGTAAAATGAATCATCTGAATCATCTGACACAGGAAATGTGGCCGCTTTTCAAGGCGTTTGTCGTGCTCGTTTTGGGGATTGGCATCGGGGCTCTCTTCTATTGGGTCGTCTCAAAAATCTGGGGCGTTTCGGCGGCAAGGCTGAAAGACGAGGCTGTCAAGGATGCCGAAAGAATCCGTGAAGACGCCTCGAAAGATGCGGATCGCGTGATACGGGAGGCAAAGATCGCGTCCAAGGCAGAACTGCTCAAGTTCAGAGAGGAGGCGGAAAAGGAGATTAAAGACCGCCGCAACGAGCTCAATTCGATCGAAAAAAGGCTCGTCCAGCGCGAAGACAACATAGAGAAGAAGGCGGAAAGCCTCGACACAAAGGCGGCAGGTCTCTCGAGAACCGAAAATGAGCTCACAACCATCCGCGAAAGACTGCTCAACCGCGAAGCCGAACTTAAAAAAGAAATTTCGAGACAAGTTTCAGAACTTGAACGCATCGCCCAGATGGATCAGTCCCACGCGAAGGAAATGCTCCTGGACAAGATCCGCGGAGACGTCCAGAACGAAGCCGGACACATAATCCGCAACATAGTTGACGAAGCCAAGGAAAAGGCCGAGAGAGAATCCAAAAAAATCATGATATACGCGATGCAGAGATACGCCTCAGACTGCGTCTACGAGCACACAACGGCCACAATTCCTCTGCCCAATGACGAGATGAAAGGCAGAATTATCGGCCGTGACGGAAGAAACATCCGGGCGATAGAAGCGGCAACAGGGGTGAATCTCCTCATAGACGACACCCCCGAAGCCGTTGTCATCTCCTGTTTTGATCCGGTCAAGAAAGAGATTGCCAGACAAATACTCGAGAGGCTCATTTCGGACGGCAGAATACATCCGACACGCATTGAAGAGCTTGCAAAAAAGGTTGAAAAAGAGGTGAACGATGAAATCTTCCAGATAGGGGAAGCCGCAGTCCTCGAGGTCGGAATCAGCGGGGTGCCTCCTCAATTGACCAAACTCCTGGGGAGACTCAAATACAGGTTCAGCTATTCGCAGAATGTCCTCAAACATTGCATTGAAACCGCCAATTTCATGGGCGTCATCGCAGGGGAATTGAAGCTCGATGTTAAGAAAGCCAAAAGAATTGGCCTTTTCCATGACATTGGTAAGGCGGCGGACCACGAGATAGAGGGACCGCACGCGTCTATCGGAGCCGACATCATGAAGAAGTTCGGCGAAGCGAAGGATGTCGTAAATGCTGTTGCCGCCCATCACGAGGAAGCCGAGGCGGAGACCGTCTATGCGACTCTTGCCAGCGCCTGCGACGCCCTCAGCGCCTCCAGACCAGGAGCCAGGAGCGAAACGGCGGATCTCTATCTCAAGAGAATAGAACAGCTTGAAGACATTTCATGCTCCTTCCAGGGGGTCGAATCCTGCTACGCGCTCCAGGCCGGACGCGAAATAAGGGTGATAGTCCAGCCGGATAAGATCACGGATCTCGCGGCAGTCACCCTGGCTAGGGACATCTGTCTCAAAATCGAGAAGGAAATGAACTATCCTGGGCAGATAAAGGTTTCAGTGATCAGGGAGACAAGGACAGTGGACTACGCGAAATGATCAGCTTGAACCTTCTATTCATTGGCGACATCGTAGGAAAAGGCGGAAGAAGGGCTGTTGCTTCGCTTGGTGCCGAGATCAGAAAAAAGGAAAACTGCAGTTTCTGCATCGCGAATGCGGAAAATATTGCAGGAGGCGCCGGAATCACCGCAAAATGTCTCGACGGCATCTCGCCGGGAGTCGCGGATGTCGTGACTGGCGGCGATCACGTTTGGGATCAGAAGGGTTTCGACAAGGAAATCGTATCGCTTGCAAACGTGATAAGGCCGGCAAATTCCAGCTCCCTACAGCCGGGCAGAGGCTTTTCAATCTACAATAACCCTGCATCGGGCGAACTGGCAGTGATCAGTCTGCTCGGCAGGGTCTTCATGAAAACCGAGTCGAACTGTCCATTCGAGACTGTTCAAGGCATTCTGGCGAAAATCCCAAAGACTGTGAAATCAATCTTTGTGGATTTCCACGCCGAAGCGACCAGTGAAAAGGCGGCAATGGCGCATTTTCTGGACGGCAAAGTGACTGCTGTATTTGGCACGCACACCCATGTTCAGACCTCGGACGCCAGAATACTCCCCGGCGGAACCGCATTCATAAGCGATGTCGGAATGGTCGGCGCCGACGATTCCATACTCGGACGCGACAAAAATGCCGTCATCAAGAAATTTCTCACGGGAATGCCGCAAAAGTTGGAAGTCGTTGACGAGGGAATACGCTTCGATGCCGCGATTGTGAGCTACAACCCGGAGAACGGCAAGGCTCTTAAAATAAAATCTGTATCACTGATGAGCGAGTATTCCAATGTCCCCCCTTGAAAATCATCCATTTGCTGGCAGATTGGAGTCCCAATGAAACTTACAGTCAGAAGCGAATACGCCCTTCTCTCTCTCGTCCATCTTGCGCGCTGCGAGGAGGGCAAATACGAGACCGTCGAGAAGATCGCAAGAACCCAGGGCATTCCCCCTAAGTTTCTAGAACACCTGATGCTTTCCCTTAAACGCGCAAAATATGTGACCAGCCTGAAGGGGCATGGAGGAGGATACAGGCTCTACAAGCCAGCCGACCAAATCTCGGTCGCAGAAATTATAAGGCTTTTCGACGGCGCCCTCGCCCCAACCGAGTCTGTCAGCAAATATTTCTACGAGTCCACTCCAATCGAAAAAGAAAAAAAGATGGTCAAGCTTTTCCGCCAGATTCGAGACTACATCTCGGACAAGCTTGAAAACAGCACTATAGCCGAAATGAAGTAATGGAATGAGCCCTAACTGTGCATGGCTTGCGCAGATGATGCACTTTTCCGCCTGAGGTCGGAATAATCATGGTGGCATAACAACGATCATATGTAAATAGTTACATAGAAACGAGTTCGCGTTTTATTTTAATACGGATTAAGTAAACGAACATAGTCGAGACATGTAGCGACTGAATGGCGGGAAAAGCGGCCAAAGACTGGCGGTACTCCGGGGCACGGCGGCAGATTATCACTTTCGGCATCATTCGTCATTTACATATCTCGATATGCGCATTCCTCATTCCTTGAAATTGACAATCTGGATCCGTCCCAAATGGCAAAGTAATTTCGCAACAGCCCCTAAGCGGGGACACGGAATTATTTGCTGACATGATGATGGTGTTCCAGTTTGCATTATACGTCCCGGAGAGATAGATTTCCTTTTCTGCGTACAGCACAATATTGGCATCAGTCTTAGGAGGCAGCTAGATGGACTCATTTATGACGATTGCGGCAGTGTCGGAAACGAGCATTCTTTCCGACGTGCTTTCGAATGGAGGAATAATCCTATGGATGATTCTGTTTCTGGGATTTGTCGCTCTGGCGGTCTTTCTTGAGAAGCTTCTCTACCTTCACAGGGTTCAGATCAACACTGCCGAGCTAGTGAGGGGACTTCAAAACACGCTCAAAAAAGGAAACATGCTTGAAGCGATCAGCCATTGCGACGACACGCCGGGACCTTCCGCCCAAATATTGAGGTCGGTGATCATGAGCCATGAGCAGGGCGACGGAAATCCTTCGCGTGCGGTGGACGAGGCGGCGCTGGGCGAAATTCCGAGGCTCGAATCCAGGGTGAGCATCCTCGCGACGATCGCGCACATCTGCCCTTTGCTTGGACTTTTTGGAACTGTCATCGGCATGATAAGCGTTTTCGGACATCTCTCCGAGCTCGGAGCTTCCGGAATAAACATCACCGAACTTTCAGGCGGAATAAAGAAGGCTCTCTATTGCACGGCCGGAGGACTTGCCGTCTCGATTCCATGCCATCTGGCCTACAGCTATCTCTTCTCGAGGATACAGGGAATCATCCTTGACATGGAGAAGGCGGCGGTGGAAATGATCCACTTCTTCGAGCAGAACAAGGATATTCCAAGAAGCGGAAGCTCCAAGTGAACGCGGACTCGAAATTCAAAACGCGGCTGAATGCGCCCGATCCAAAAACGGACATGATTCCCTTTGTGGGAACCCTCTTCCTGCTGATCATGTTTTTTTCCGTTACCGTCACGACAGTGCAGGTTTCCGGAATAAAGATCAATCTGCCCAGTTCCAAGCTGACCGACGACATTTTCACAGAGCGCTGTGTCGTGACTGTTGACAAGGACGGCAAGGTATTCTGGAATGACAGGATCATCAGTGACATAAGGACTGATCTTGGAGCCGAATTCAACCGCTTGAAGGGGGAGGATGCCAATCCAGACTTTCCAGGCGGCGAAAGGAGAAGGACCGTTGTTCTCCGCTGTGACACCCGCTCGGAATACAAGGTGCCGATGCAGGTGATGGCGCTCGCGTTTTCCAACGACATCAATGTGATTGTCGCCTTGAGCCCCGAAAAAAAGTCAGAGACTGACTACGATACGCCCTCGGCCGAATCGGATTCGGCAAAACCTGCGGATGGAGAGAAGTGATAGACGAAGAAAAAAATGGGAGGATTCCGGAAAAGCCCGGGCACGCGAAGAGAAAACGTCTTGTGTTTTTTGCGGCTCTTGCAATCGCTTTGGCCGCCCACTCGCTGTTCTTCGCACTTTTTAGCGCGATGGACTCGAAAAACACCTCAGCTTCAAAGCCCGGAAAAGAAAAGGCGTTTTTCGGCGACACTCAAACGAGTCCGGTCTTTGCCAAACTTCTTGACTACGCGGATCCCGAGGCGATTTCAAAGCCAGATGCGTCGAAAGGCTTCAGCTCAATTCTTGGTAAAAAAAGATCCCCCGACAAGGCCGGCGACCCGAAAACTGCCTGGCGTAATCCGAAATTCCGTCTGTATTTCATGGAAAAAAAGACTGAGACCCTTTTTGATTTTGACGACAATGATTCTTCCTCAAGACTGCTCAAGTACTGGAAGCCTCTTCTAGACGGGACTGGCGGCCCGGGTCTGCAGGCGGCGATCCTCCCTTCTCCGGCGTTTCCCTTGTGCACCAGCGAGGACGGCATCGTTCTTCCTGTGGATCTCAAATCCTTTGGCATGGAGAGCCTCTCTGAAAAAGAGATTCCCAAAAGCTTGAGCGTCTTCAGACTGGATTTTATGGAAGGCGGTCTTCCTCGGGCGCGGATTTTGTCGTCCTGCGGAGACGATGGATTGGACAGACGGGCTCTTGGCGCAGTTCTTGGCGCCTTCGGCAGGATTCGTTCTGAAATGCAATTGAAATCTGAAGGGCTTACGGTTTTGGTCCACTGGAAAAAAGGATTGGCAACTTGTTCAAATTAGCAGTTGAAAATTTTTTCAGCATGTATCTAATATGCTGGATGTCAATGCTTGGGGCGCTTTGGATCCGTGAATTGCGGAGATCGAAGACGCGAGCATGGACGCTTTCCGAGGGAAGCCTTTGCATTTGCGAGAAATGCCACTGTGCTTTCATGGTCAAGCCCGGGGAAAGTGCCGCAAGATGTGTCAGATGCGAACAAATCTGCAGAGTCAGAAAGAGAAAAAGATGGATATAATAGAGTCAATTGCCGTTCTTGATTTCGGTTCCCAGTACAGCCAGCTTATCGCCCGCCGCATCAGGGAATGCAAGGTTTACAGCAAAATTTTTTCCTGGGACTCTAGCGCATCGGAAATCGCCGAGTCTGGTGCAAAGGGAATAATCCTCAGCGGGGGGCCCTCCAGCGTCTACAATACTGGCGCTCCCATGCCGGATCCGAAGATTTTCGATCTCGGCATTCCCGTGCTGGGAATATGCTACGGACTCCAGCTTACCGTGAAAATCCATGGAGGAAAGGTTGCGAGAAGCGACAGGCGCGAGTATGGCAGTGCAATTCTGGATGTCTCTTCCAAAGACCGGATTTTCAAGGGACTGCCCTCGAAAAAAATGAAAGTCTGGATGTCGCACGGCGACAAGGTGCTCAGCCTCCCCGAAGGCTTCAAGGCGCTGGCAGGCACCTCCAATACTGAGTTCGCCGTCATTTCAAATCCGGATCGCCGCATCTACGGACTGCAGTTCCATCCGGAAGTCGTCCATACGCCTGACGGCTCGACGATAATAAGAAATTTCTGCCGTGACGTCTGCGCCTGCAAAGGTCTCTGGAACATGGAGTCTTTCATCGAGGCATCAGTAAGAGACATCCGCGCCGAGCTCGGAAAAGACAAAGTCGTTCTCGGTCTTAGCGGAGGAGTTGACTCTTCAGTCGCCGCCGCGCTCATCAACAAGGCTGTCGGCAGACAGCTCACCTGCATATTCGTCAACAACGGGCTTCTCAGAAAGGATGAGGACAAAAAGGTCAAAGATCTTTTCGCCGGCGCCTTCAAGATGAATCTTGTCTATGTTGACGCGACAAAGAGCTTCCTCCGCAAGCTTTCCGGAGTCACGGATCCGGAGCAGAAGCGCAAGATCATTGGACATGAGTTCGTGAGGGTCTTCCAGAAGGAGTCGTCAGCCCAGAGGGGCGCCAAGTTCCTCGCCCAGGGCACAACTTATCCCGACGTGATTGAAAGCGTATCCATAAAGGGTAATCCGAGCGCTCTGATCAAGAGCCACCACAATGTTGGGGGACTGCCAAAAAACATGAAACTGAAGCTCCTCGAGCCATTGCGCTGTCTCTTCAAGGACGAAGTGAGGGAGCTAGGGAGGCAGTTGGGCCTGCCCGAAGAAATCGTAATGCGCCAGCCATTTCCAGGGCCTGGGCTTGCGGTCAGGCTCATCGGTGCGGCCAATGAAAAGGATCTTGAAATTCTGAGAAATGCCGATGCGATCGTGGTCGAGGAGATGAAAAAGGAGGGCTTCTACTACAAGACTTGGCAGGCTTTCGCGGTTCTTCTGCCGGTGAAGACTGTCGGCGTCATGGGCGACGAGAGGACCTACGAAAACGTGCTCGCCCTCAGGATAGTCGAGAGCAGTGATGGGATGACAGCGGACTGGTCGCGTCTTCCATATGAATTTCTTGCAAATCTTTCGAACAGAATAATTAACGAAGTCAGAGGCGTCAACAGGGTGGTCTACGATCTCACATCTAAGCCGCCCGGAACAATAGAGTGGGAATAAAATGCTGAAGGAACATTGCGGAATTTTTGGAATTGCGAACCATCCGGACGCGGCGGAAATGACGCGGCTCGGACTCTTCGCGCTCCAGCACAGAGGACAGGAAAGCGCGGGTATCTTTGTCTATGGAGACGGTGTCTGCGATCTGCACAAGGGCATGGGGCTTGTCGCCGATGTGTTTCCTGTTCTGCCGCCTCAATGGAAAAAGAAGCCTGGCACAATGGCAATTGGGCATGTCCGCTACAGCACCGCTGGGAAATCAAATATCAGCAATGCACAGCCATTTGCGGTCGAATTCGACAAATGGAATCTGGCGATCGCCCACAACGGAACCCTTTCGGACGCCCCGATGTGGCGGAGCCATCTGAAAAGGACGGGCGCAATCTTCCAGGGAGACTTCGACACTGAAATCATCCTTCACATAGCGGCAAGACAGCACAAGGCTGGAAGCCCTCCCTGGGACGCTCTCGAATACGCCCTGAAAAATGTCGAAGGAGCATACTCTATCGTTGCTCTCTGCGAAAAAGGTCTCTGCGCCGCCAGAGATCCCTACGGATTCAGACCGCTCTGCATGGGGAGAATCGGAAAGACCGTAGTCTTCGCCTCCGAAACCTCGGCGTTTGATCTGGTCGGCGCAAAATATGAGAGGGACGTCAAGCCCGGCGAAATTGTCTACGTGAGCGAAAAAGGACACGTGAAGAGCAAGATACTCTCCCTTTCAAAAAAGAGGGCGCACTGCATTTTCGAGCTCATCTATTTTGCCAGACCTGACAGCCTGATCTTCGGCGAGAGCGTCTTCGACACTAGAAAAAGATTTGGCGCAAAGCTTGCCGAGGAGCATCCTGTGAAGGCCGATGTCATTGTACCGGTTCCCGACAGCGGGATGTATGCAGCTCTTGGCTACTCCGATGCCTCCGGCATTCCATTCGAACTCGGAATAATGAGAAACCACTATGTCGGCAGAACCTTCATCAAGCCGTCCCAGGACGACAGAAGAACTACAGTCAACTTGAAGCTCAATCCGATCCGCGAGGCGATAAAAGGAAAAAGAGTCTGCCTGGTCGAGGACAGCATTGTCAGAGGAAACACGAGCAAGGAAAGAGTCCGCACTCTTCGCGAAAACGGCGCGAAGGAAGTCCATATGAGAATAAGTTGTCCACCTCACATACAGCCATGCTTCTACGGAATTGACTTTCCGAGCGCCGAAGAGCTTATCGCCAACACGCACAGCATCGAGGAGATCGCCAGCATAATCGGGGCTGACAGCCTGGCGTATCTGTCCCTTGAAGGAATGCTTTCCTGCGTCGGGAAGACATCTCCTAAGGACTATTGCCACGCATGCTTTTCAGGCAAATATCCGGTGAAGCCTAAAATCCAGTGAAATCTACTCTTTCTGAATGAAACTCACGGAATTCAGCGAAGATCTGATCAGAGAAACCCTTCTTCCCCTGGAAGAATGGGTTCCTTTTCCGAGGGCCGCTGGAAACGCCTGGAGAAAATTGCTTGATTCTCCTCTGAATCTTGAACGCTCCAAACGCCTTTTCTCGAAGGCGGATGAAATAGCAGGAAAAACCTGGGAGACCATTCCGCTTTCCCTCTACTACGACTTCATCAGGAGCGGCGACAGGGAGTCCTTCGAAAAACCCTATATGTCGAGAAGACACGATATTGCCGCAATGACGCTCGCATCATGCTTCGATCCAAAGCCTAGATATTGCGAAAAGCTTGCAGACATGCTTTGGACAGTCTGCGAAGAGTCATCATGGGCGATTTCCGCCCACGCGGACAGAAAATTGATCGGAATCGAAAAGGACATTGTACCGTCTCTGATTTCGCCGACAGTCGAGCTCTTCTCCTGCGAGACCGCGGCAGTTCTTGCCGAAGCTTCGTATCTGCTTGCGGATCAGCTTGATGCGATATCTCCGTCAATCCGGGAAAGAACAAATGAAGAAATAGAAAGACGCATTATTGCGCCCTTCGAATCACGGAGCGACTTCTTCTGGCTTCCGTATAAAAACAACTGGACTCCGTGGTGCATCTCGAGCGTTTTCATTGCGGCGGCATACGTTTTGAGCGACCGCAGCAGACTGGCTCGGCTCATCCGGCACGGCCTGGACCTCCTCGAACCTTTCATCGAGGCGTATCCCAAGGATTTTTCCTGCGACGAAGGCCCCAGCTACTGGAACGCCTCGCCAGGCGCACTTCTGCTCATTGCGGAGACTCTCCACTCAAGAAGCGGAGGCGCACTCGACCCCTTCGGAGATACGGCATTTGAAGCCATGGGAAGATATCTGGGACATATGCGCCTGACAGAGAAATTCTTCTTCAATTACGCAGACTCTCCGGCTGACATGTCTGTTCCGATATTTAAAGTGTACCGCTACGGCGAAAGGATAGGGGACGATCTCCTGCGGAAAATTGCACTCGACGCCCTGATGAAGGGAGGGGTGGACGGAAAGCCAGACTTCACGCTCGGCATAGGCCGCCGATGCGGAGACCTCATCTCCGGACTGCGGGAGCTTTTCTGGGTGCCCGCGCAAACACAGGAACTCTCTACGGAAATTCCCCAATGCATCTTCTATCCGGAGGCGCAACTGCTTGTCGCCAGAGAATCCAGGACTTCAGACCAAGGTCTCGTCCTCGCCGTCAAAGGCGGCCACAACAACGAAAATCACAATCACAACGATCTGGGGGAATTTCTGATCTGCGCCAATGGAGAGCCCGTGATCGCCGATCCCGGCAGGGGCTCATATACCCGGCGGAATTTCTCAGACGAACGCTATTCCATCTGGTGGAACGCGGCACGAGGACACGACCTTCTGCGCTTCGGACAATTCGAGCAGGCTCCCGGAGCTGACAGACTGGCGAAGCTCCTTTCCTACTCAGACGGCAACGATGAAACTGCCATCTCCCTCGAGCTTTGCGACAGCTTTCCGCCAGAAGCCGGGCTTCTATCCTGGATCCGGACATGCATTCTGCAAAAAGGAGACAGGTCGCAAATCATCGTGAAAGACGCATTCAGACTGAAAAATGCCGCCGACTTCTCAATCCCCCTCTTTTCCCCGATTTCTCCGGAAATTTCCAAGGAAAAGATCATTTTTCCTCTCAAAGATGGAAAGATTCTTGAAATGGCTTTCGACTCCAAAATCATGAAAGCTTCCGAAGCCAGATTGGAAGCCCAGGACTCCTATATGAACAAGTGCTGGAAATGCGGACTCAAAAAAATTCTTCTTCATTCGATCTGCCACATTTCGGAGGGCGAGTCAACACTGCTATTCCAGATTAAAAACTGATTTTTTACGGAGAAATTAAAGATGCCAATCAACTTTGTGAAAATGCACGGCGCCGGAAACGACTTTGTCGTGCTCGATGAAAAAAACGCATGCGGAGCTGATTTTTCATCCCTCGCGCTGAAACTATGCGACAGGCATCGCGGAGTCGGCGGCGACGGAATGATAATTGTTTCGAAACTCGACGCGCTAGATGAATTCCGCATGGATTTCTTCAACAGCGACGGGTCCCGCGCCTCCATGTGCGGCAACGGCCTCAGATGCGCCGCCCTCTTCGCGCACAAGCGCATGGGAGGCGGAAAAAAACTCCTCTTCCATACAGATTCCGGCAGGCTCCCAAGCGAGATCATCGGCACGGACCGCGTCAAAATAGTCATGGGGGCTGTCTGCGAATTTCGCAAAACTGAACTTTTGGGAATGAAGGTCCTATATGGAAACACGGGCGTTCCGCACGCCGTGATTTTCGTCCAGGATCCGCTTGATTTTGATGTCGTCGGCACGGGGCGCAGGATCAGGAATCACGAGTTTTTCAGTCCGGCAGGCACAAACGTTAACTTTGTTTCGACTTCACCGGATTCTTCAGGCGCCTACAGGATAAGGACTTACGAAAGAGGAGTGGAGGACGAGACTTGCGCCTGCGGCACTGGGGCGCTCGCTTCGGCGCTTTGCCTTTTTTCGCAGTTCGGCGCAAAATCGCCCGTACTTCTTGCAACCCGCCAAAATGACATTTTAAAGGTTGAAAAAATCGAAAGCGGAGCTAGTTTCGGGGCTGTCTGCGCTCTTGCGCTCGAAGGACCTGCGGCGGAAGTCTTTGCCGGAGAATTGCTTTTCTGAATCTTGAGCATGCTTTTCTGCGGGTGCACCAGGGGAAGCTTGCGGCAACAAATTAGGAGGATTTTAACGATGGAATTCAAAGGCGTTTACACGGCGATCGTCACTCCATTCTGCAAGGGCAAGGTTGACTATGCGGGGCTCAAAGACCTTGTAGAGTTGCAAATCAAGGCGGGAGTGAACGGCATAGTTCCAGTCGGAACTACGGGCGAATCTCCTACTCTCACCATCGAAGAGCATATCAAGGTGATTGAAACTGTGATTTCAACCGTCGGGGAACGCTGTTCGGTGATCGCCGGAACTGGAGCAAACTCCACCGCGGAGGCGATTCAGCTCACCCAGATGGCGAAGGATGTCGGCGCCGAGGCCACACTCCAGGTCGCTCCATACTACAACAAGCCCTCCCAGGAGGGACTTTACCGCCACTTTTCGACGATTTGCGACGAATGCGGTCTCCCATTGGTGCTCTACAACGTGCCTGGCAGATCTTCGGTCCAGATTGCCCCGGAAACAGTTGCGAAACTCGCAAAAAACCCGCTGATTCCCGCAATCAAGGAAGCCGGCGGAAGTGCTGAAAGAGTCAGTGCGATCCTCGATCTCTGCGACATCACGGTTCTTAGTGGAGACGACAGCCTCACCCTTCCGATGCTATCTGTTGGTGCCAAAGGAATTATAAGCGTGGCATCGAACCTTGTTCCGTCTCAAATCGTCAGAATGGTGGACGCATTCCTCTCGGGAAATGCCGCCGAAGCCGAACGTCTTCACAAAAGGCTCTACCCGCTTTTCAGAGATCTTTTCATCGAGACAAATCCAGGTCCGGTGAAGTCTGCAATGTTCATGAAAGGACTTCTCAAGGAGGAATCCTATCGCCTTCCGCTCTGCCCCATCTCCGAAAAAAGCAGGGAAGTCCTGCGGAAAACTGTTGAAAATTTCTTTGCCAAGGCATGAAAAGAGGATGAAATTATTTATCTGAAAAACTACAGACCTCGAGCATTCCGGGATTGTATTACGGTGAATATATGGAAAATAACGGATTGTCCTTATCAACCCCCAAAACAAGTTGCAACTTTGCCGAACACGGAAACCATTCGCTCAATCAAAAAGGAATCCGTTCCCAATTTCATCCTGAATCCCGGAAACATGATCGGTAAAAATAATCCTACATTCTGCTGATGGAAACGGAGGATATCCGATTGCGATTTGCTTCAATTCTTAAGAATTCTCCAGCCTGTTCCATTGCTGTAAACTGTTCCGGATGAAGAGATTGATAGCCCGTCCATAACATAGACGAGGGTCTTCTTTGTGGCGGCATTCTCCCAAAGCAAGTCGGATTTGCTATCTCCGTTGAAGTCTAGCGCTTTCACGACATTCCACTTTGTCGCAGGATTCGGATCTTTCAGAGTATAGACGATCCCATTAG